>JABSON010000011.1 GCA_013215915.1 Campylobacteraceae bacterium
GCACTTGATGAAGAATTTTGGGAGACTCAATTTCAAAGACAGATCTATCAGGCCAGAAGGTATTGCTCTTGATAATGACATGATTGAAGGGGAAGAGTTTAGTCCCTAGCTTCTCCTTGATCTTTTTGGTTTAGTTTTAGCTCTTCTCAACGTCTCTAAGCATCTGATGGAGCTCTTTTACTTCACTAACACCTGTCTCCTTCTGCATTTCTTCAATTTGTCCCGCTGCTTCCTGCTGGATCTGTTCCAACATTTCAGGCTCGGGAGGCACGCTGTAAAATATATTAATAAATGAAATTTTTGATGCTAAATAATAAATGTAATAACTCTGTATTTTTATAAATGAAAATAGAAAACAAGCAAATAAAATAACTTATAAAAGTTTATCGAAGAGGCACTTAAAAGATTAAATTTCTTTACCTTCTACAACAATCTTTTAATTTGACCATATATATTCAAGTAATTAATTTAAAAGTTAGTTTTCTATTTTATTTAGTATTCTGATTCTTACATAAAATAGAAAGCAAATGCTATTGTAAATTTAAATAGGCAATTTATCAAATTCTACTTCTTCTGCTAACAAGCATAATGTATCAGCCTGACTAATAAGTGCATATATTTGGCCTAATGCCGTTTTTAAATTCTCATGTTTTGAAAATTCAAATAACAAAGTTTGTAAGATTTCATTAAATTCTAAATTTTTATCAACTATTTTGTGCTGATATGCAACATTTAATAGTTGTCTTATAATATCCCTTGAGTCATCAAGTTTTTTTGAGATTGGAGATAAAACTATAGTTAATATTTCCTGTGAATCATTTAATATAGAAACCGCAATTTGAAAATTATATCTTCTTTTTGAAAGTTTTAATTTTTTATCAGCAGGAATAAGAATTTTACTTCTTAATCCTGCAAGTTGTGAGCACTGAGGAATTTTATATTTTTGCATAATATTTTCAGTTAGACGTAGCCAATCCATAAAATTATTTACAAATTGACTATTTTTTTTAAAAGCTTGGCTAACCAGATTTGGAAACTTTAAACTTTGATCTAAAAGTTCTTTTTCTATTTGTAAATATGATTTTTTCATATTATTCTATAACCAATTTTTTAATTTTTTTGCCATCTTTATCTTCAAAAAAAACCCACTCTACACTTTCTTCAAAAATTGTCATTTTAATATACACTAAATCTTCAATTCTTTTTTCTTTTAATTTATCACTTTCAATAGTTACATTAGTATATTCAATCTTTTCATTAATTTCAGAAGATTTGATAAAATCAAATAAGTTTTTATTAAAAATATCTTCTAACTTTTTACTTGAAAATTTTTTATTAAGCTTTTTTGCAGATACTACAGCAAGCTCATAAGAATAAATAGACAAAGCATCTTTAATATTTTCATTCAGCCTAATTCTATTTTCTAATTCATTTATAAGTCTATATATTTCTTTAGTAATTACAATTGAATTATCTTTTTTAATTTGATCCAATTCGTAAAAATTTTTAATTAAATTATAACTCAAACTATAAAATTCTTTATTATCTATTGGTTCAAAATTTTTATAATATTTTGTTTCTAAACCATCAATACAAATAGGAATTGTCAATTCAGTTTTTTCTATTTTCATTCTTGGTATTGAAAAATATTTTAATAAATCATCTGTTTCATACATTTTAGCTATATTCGCTGATTCTTGATCTGCTATTACTCTAGAATATGTAATATCACGAATAAGTGAACCTAAATAGTCTTTTAAAACTGCCATTTTTATACCTTTCCTAAATTACTGGTTGAGAAACAATTTGTTCTTCTAAAATATCGAAAATACGTTCCATTCCAGCAGGTAGTTCTGATTGTGAAGCTATAACTTCAACCCCTAATTGATATGTTTTGTCAATTTTATGACCACTTCTACTACTTCTTTGATAAGAGGCACTAATTTTTAAATTTATATTTGATTTTTTATTTCTTCCATATTCAAAACTTCCTGCAAGCTTCAAATTATCAGCAACATGTTTATATTCCATTGAATTTATTTTTGCATTAAAATTGATTCTTATGCTATCAATTGATAGATTAGTTATTGGAACTAAGGTCAAAATTGGTGTTTCAAATTCCATGTCTTGAAATTGTGCAGGAATTGCAATCGCATTGTTTGTTGTGACTGTAAATTCTGTTGACAAGTTTAATGTATTTCCATTAATTTCAACACCAACTGTAGCATCAGTATAACCATTACCTGGAATTACTAACTGTAATGAGTTAACAGTTATTAGATCATTATCTTGTGTAAAATTTGCAATAATCTCTGCGCCAGAACCAGTTCCTGAACTTGTAACTACTATAGGAACTAAATTAACAATACTTCCAGCTAAAGAGCCAGTTAAAGTATAAGAATAACTTCCTATTAATTTTAATTGTGTGATTTGTCCTTGTCCTGCTGCTTGATAAGGAGCAACCATTTTTGGATATCTAAAACTAACATAAACAGGTTTACCAGGTATAAGATTCCCATCTGAATCTTCTGTATCTGGATAAAATCCAACTGATTTTATATAATTTACAGTAGCAAGTGCTGATTGATTGTGAGCCTCTACTCCTGCCAACAATGGTGCACCAATCATATTACTAAAATTAATACTACCTAAATCCTGACCTGGATCATAATTTGAAATTACCATAATATATCCTTTCTAAATCTTTAATACCAAATTTATATTTACAATTCTAGCATAAATAAATAATAAAGTACAGTATTAAATTATTATATAAGAATATATACTACCTACTAAAAGCTAATTTTCTTTTTTAAATCAATGTATTTGGCAGTTTTAATAAACTACTATTTTATTTTAAGCGTCATCGTAATTTCTGACACTGATTCTCCGTCAATACGATAATAATCAGACATTTCACCAATCATTTTGAAACCACATTTAAAATATAAGTTTTTAGCGGGGATATTGTTTGAAAGGACGTTTAAATCTAACCAATCAATACCGTTAATCTCCTGACAAAACTGGATGACTGATTCTATTAGTTTTACACCTAAACCTTGTTTTCTTACGCTACTATTTACGCCCATACCTAACAACACACGATGAAAACTATATTCTCCGCTATAATGGCGCAAATCTATATGAGCAATAATATCTCCGCAAGAACCTTTGATCAACCAAAGCTTTCGCCAATGAGATTTACCTAGTCTAGATTCAAAGCCATCTCTAAACTTAACTCGTAGTTGTTCTGAAACTTGGCAATGTTCCTTGGCAATAGGTTGAAAAAGTGGAGAATCGTCCATAGCATTATTTAAAAGTTGCACATCTAAATACTCAAAGAAAAACTCTAAATCCGTTGATTTTGCTTCTATTACTTCCATGTATCCTCCCTGATCACACATAACTATTTATAAGTAGCACATATTATATCAATAAGCCTTAATATTAACTAGAATCATATAATTTTAATGTTAGATTGATAATTAACATAAAGTCTATATATAAGGACTTATATTGAAAAATACACTATAAAATACTTATTTTTAATTAAATAGATATTACTTTCAAGTCTAAATTCCTTGCTAAATCATACATTATGTACTAATTGATTTAAACTAATTAAATGTTAGTTAAACCAGAAAATATATAAAAGAATTTGAGTGTAAATATTCAAATTCTTCTATTATTTAGCGCATAAAATGTGAGTAATATATTTTATTCACATTAATAATTTTGTGATAATTATTTTGTGATAATTAAATTTAAAATATGTTATTAATATTGATTTTAGTTATTAAAACTATTGTTATATAAAGTGTTTTTAGATAGAATCCTCTTAATTTAAAATTAAGGGAAAAAATGAATTACAAAAAGATCAATACCAAAGTACATTACTGGGGTTCGTCTATTATAATTATTCCATTTCTAATTGTATTAATTAGTGGAATATTTTTACAAGTTAAAAAAGAGTTTGCATGGATTCAACCAAAAACAGTTAAAACAAAATATAGAGATTTAACTCTAAGTTTTGATGAAATTTTAAAAGCGGCTATGAGTGTTGAAAAAGTGGGAATCAAATCTTGGAAAGATATTAAATTACTTGATGTTAGACCAGGTAAAGGAATAACTAAAATTAGAGCTAAAAGTTCTTGGGAAATTCAGATTCATAATAAAACAGGTGAAGTATTAGCTGTTAATTATAGAAGATCAGATTTTTTCGAATCATTACATGATGGATCATGGTTCCACGATAATGCAAAACTTGGTATTTTTCTACCCTCAGCTATTATTATGTTAATAATGTCATTAACAGGTTTATATTTATTCTTAAAATTATTACCAGCAAAATTAGGAAGAAAAAAGAAAAAAGAAAAAAAAGAAAAAGAAAAGATTGCCGCTTAATTTAGAAAAAGTTATCTTATGAGAAATCATAAGATAACTTAAGAATTAAAATGCTTAAATTACTACTTTTGTAGTTTTTCTAAGATTTTAATTAAATAGTTTGCAGAGTTAACTGCTGAAGTTTTTAAGAATGAATCAAAATCAAATCCAGCATCCATATCAGCTGTATCAGAAATTGCACGAAGTACAAAACAAGGTACATTTAAAGCATCACAAACAACTGCTACTGATGCTCCTTCCATTTCAAGTGCATCAGCTTTAAAAGTTGATTCAATGAAGTTCTTTTGTTCAGCTTTATATACAAACTGATCTCCAGTTGCTATAGTACCTTCAATAACTTTTAAATCATTCTCTAATGCTACAACTTTTGCAATTTCTCTTAATTCTTTTGAAGTTTCAACAAATACTGCTCCACCTGGAACAAATCCATGAGGATGACCAAATGCAGTAATATCTAAATCATGCTGACATAATTTATCGGCAATAATTAAATCTCCAATTTTTAAATCAGGATTAATTCCACCTGCAACACCTGAAAATAATAAAGTATCACATCCAAACTTTTGTATCATAGTTGAAGCTGTTAAAGTAGCAAATACTTTTCCAATTTTTGAATAAGCAATTACAATATCTAAACCCTTATGATTTACTTCATAATATGTATTATTCGCATAATCTACTTTGTTTACTTTATCAAAGTGAGCTAATAAAGGTTCAATCTCTTCTTCCATCGCTCCCATAATTGCTAATTTAGTCATTTAATTCTCCTAATGTTTTTTCTAATGAAGCAAAATCACTTACATTTAATGTAGGTACTGTTTTAATGATTTTTCTATTTAAGCCTTTAAGTACAGCCCCATTTCCAAATTCAATAAAACAATCAATTTTTGAAGCATTAGCTGCAATAGAATGTTTGTATTTAACAGGTGAAGTTAATTGAAGTGCCAATAATTTAATAGCATCTTCTTTTGAAGTATAAGATTCTGCACTTACATTTGAAATTAAATCATATTCAAAAGAATCTCCAATAAATTTATCTAAATATGGTTTTAAATTATTAACTGCTGGTTCTAAGATTTCACAATGAGATGCAACAGACATATCTAAAACGATAGCTCTTTTTGCACCTTTTTCTTTAAATAAATCAACTAAAGATTCTAAGTCTGCTTTAATACCAGCTACAACAATTTGACCATCCATATTATAATTAGCTGCCCATATCTTTTTACCATCTGCTCTTAAGCTTTCACATAAAGTTTCAACAGTTTCATCATCAAGTCCAACTAATGCCATCATACCAGCTCCTGCACCAGCACAAGCTTGAGTCATAAATAATCCTCTTTTATGAACTAATTCAATTGCATCTAAATAATCAATAGCACCTGTTGATACTAATGCTGAAAACTCACCTAAAGAATGACCTAAAACAAATTCCGCTTTAATATCACATTTACTTTTAAATATTGCATTAGCAATACAAGAAACTAATAAAATAGCTGGTTGTGTAAATTCTGTTTTACTTAAGTTTTCATTTTCAGTAAATAAAAGCTCTTCAAAATTAATGTTTAATCTTTCAGATGCTTTTGTTATCATTTCTTTTGCAATATCACTATTGTCAAAAAAGTCTTTTCCCATTCCAATACTTTGAGAACCTTGTCCTGGAAAAATAAATGCTACTTTTTTCATTTAATACCTTTAATATAATTTTTTATCTTTTATAATTGTTTTTTAAAAATATAATTATATCCTTAAAAAAGTGTTATATAAATAAAATGGCCAAAAGCAAAAGCTTTTGGCCATTTTGAGGTTTTGTGTTAGTCTATAATCTAGTTATAGAAAAGTGTTTTGACAACCTGTCAACTATACTAACAACCACAACCACCTTGAGAAGGTGCAGAAGAATCAGTAGTAGTTGATCCTCCGCCACCGCCACAACAACCACCACCAGCTGCTGCCATACCACCAACTACACCAGTTTGTAGTTCTTCTTCAGTTGCTTCTCTAATAGCTAAAACTGAAACTGAAAACATTAAAGTTTTTCCAGCCATTGGGTGATTATAATCAATGATTACTTCTTCTTCAGTGAAAGATTTAACAGTAACTTGTACAGTTTCACCTTGTTCACCAGTTCCATATAAACTCATACCTTCAGCGATTTCAATTCCTGCGAATTGTTCTCTTGGTAAAGTTTGGATAGCTTCTTCTTTGATTTCTCCGTATGCGTCAACTGCTTGTACTAATACATCAGCTTCGTCGTTTACGTTCATATCTTTAACTTTTGATTCTAATCCTGGAATAATTTGACCTTTTCCAACAATAAATTCAAGTGGTGCAGCACCAACATTTGTATCTAATTGTTCATTTGAATTTGCATCTTTTAATGTATATTCAATACTAATAACTTTTGACATTAAGTCCCCTTTTTTTAATTTATACTTGATAGATTTTTATAAGCTTGTTTTGCTTCTTTTGATTCTGGATAAACATCAATTAATGTACTATAAAAATTTCCTGCATTATCTAAGTCATTTATTTTCTCGAATGAAATAGCACTATGTAAAAGTAATTTTGGCATATATGATGCTTTATCATATAAAGTAGCCGAAATCTTAAAATGACGAATTGCATCATCATATTTTTTTCTATAATACCAAATTTCACCGAGATAAAAATTATTCTCTGCTGGTTTATAATTAACCTTAATTAATTTTTCAAACATAGGAATAGCTTTTGTGAAACGATCTTTTTTAAATAAAGCTTTTGCTTCTACCATTAATGCATTTTTATCATTTATTTTTGTAGTTTTTGCTTTAATTGGAGTATTAGTTGTTTTACCTAAACTTCGTTTAAAAGCATTAAACTCTTTAAGAGTGATAAATTGACTCATGTTTTTCTTAAATTCTTTTTCTGAAATGTATCTTGCATTTATTTTATTAACTAATTTTGTTAATTTTTTAATAGCAAGTTTTAAAGCATCAAGATTTTTTTTATTTTCTAAAGATATTTCTTCTTGCATAAGTAAAATTTGATTTGATACATTTTTAACATCTGCTATAACTTTTTTATTTGCTTCTACATCTAGAATTAAATTATTAAGTTTTATTACTGTCGAATTTAATTTAGAAGAATCACCTACATATATTGATTCTAAACCATCAAGTCTTTGATTAACAGAAGAAACAGTAGATTTCACATCTTTTACTTTAGAATCAATTGATCCTAATTCTTCTTTATTTTTTAAGATATTTTTTTCAGTATTAGTTAATCCATATGGATTAGGTGAGTTTAAATTACCAGCCCCGAAAACTGATACTTGATCAGCTTTACAAAGGTTAGCCAGTAATAAAATATATAATAATATTTTTTGCATTAATTATGGAAGAAGTTTATATTCAACTCTTCTGTTTTGTTTCCAACAAGCAGAATTTTTTTCAGTACAAACTGGATTAGACTCACCAAAACTAACTAAAGAAATAGAAGATTTTTCAATACCATCAGCAACTAATGCATCTTTTGCAGCTTTTGCTCTTTTTAAACCTAAAGCATAATTATATTCATCAGTTCCCCATTCATCTGAGTTACCTTCTAATTTAATTTTAACTTTTCCAGAAAAAACAGCTATTTTGTCAGCATTCATTTTTGCAGACTCTCTAGAATCACCTCTTAGTTCATATTTGTCAAATCCAAAATATACTGTATTTAAAAGAGTATTTGAAATATCATTTGCAAGTGAAGCAGCCATATCACTAGCATTAGTCATAGATTCCGATTCCATAGAGTTTAAGCTATTTTCAGAAGATTCTTCCATAGATTTCATAGTATTTTTTGCCGCAGCAGTATCGTCCATATCAACTTCTTGACTACCACAACCTGTAAATATTAGCATTGAAGCTAAAAATGAGTACGCTAAAAACTTTTTCATAATTATAATCCTTATTTTAAATTAACAAATTCTACAAAAATAATACTTAATAAACAATTATTTCTTTCTACCAATCAATAGATTGTATTCTACCCTCTGACAAAGGAAACAAAAACATCTTGTCAAAGTTTAATCTTATTATTCCTATAGAACTTTTATTATTAGAGTTTTTTATAAATAATATTGATTCTCCATCATTAGAAAATTTAGGAAATTGATTTACCCCAGATGATGTTAATTTTTTAATAGAATCATTTCTACTAGAAATTAAAAACAAGTTAAAACTTTTTTTATCAAATTCTGAATTTTTGTCTCTACTTGTATATACAATTCTATTTTTATATGTACTCACAGAAGAGTTATTAGTACCATGATAGACCAACTTTTCAATTCCTCTACCATTTATAGTTTTTGAGAAAATATTAGGTCTTGATAATCTATCAGATACAAAAACTATTTTTTTATCATTATCAATAAAATGAGCTCCTACATCAATACCTTTATATCTTGTAACTCTAGTTTGTACTTTAGTATTTAAGTCTAGTAAATAAATATCAGGTTGACCATGTGGAGAAGCTGTAATTAATAATTTACTTCCATCAGAAGAAACATCTGAAACAACAACCATTCCATCACTTGCAAGTATTTTTCTTTTTTTAGAGTTAAAAATATTAATTTTAAAAATGGTAGGTGTAGAATTTACATAATTAGTATAATAAAAACTATCTTGTTTTTTATTAGCCCATTTAGGAAAAATATTTAATCCACCAGTAACTATTCTTTTTTTATATGTTAAGGTATAGTCAGAAATTAAAATATCACTTTTTTGTCTTTTTTTATAAACTGAATATATAACAAATTTATCCATCCATTTTATTGATGGAGCTTTCATATAAGAATTTACCATAATTGCAATTCTATGCGCTAAAAATGGGTACCTATTCATATTAGAAGTAGATAAACTTTTAGATAAAATAAGTCTTTTCTCATTTACATCATAAACTTTAACTTTAACTTTTAAGCCCTTAACCACACTTGCATCAAAATTTATATTTAAAAATAAATCTACATTTTTTCTCGCTAAATAAACATAATCAGCATTTTTATTTATTTGAACTTTATACTTATCTTTAATGATATTAAAGTGTCCAGAAATATTAAGATCTTTTTCTATCATAGATCTAACTTTCTCTAAAATAATACTGTTATTTACTTGTGAAGAAGAAGATATAAGTATATTTGGTTTTGTATTCGATTTTTTAACTATTTCCATACTTACATCAACTGCAAATATGCTTGTTAATGTAATTAAAAATATAAAAAGTATTTTTTTCATTTATTTCCTTTAATTATTTGATGATTTAAATAAAACCTCAATTTTAGTTCTATTTCCTTTTTTGTATTCAGGGTAAGATATAAGTTTTTGTTCTTCTAAAAATTCTTTTAATGCACTATCAAAATCATTATTACCAGATCCACTAAGAAATCTATAATCAAACTCACCTTGATTATTTATAATAACTATAACTTTAGCAAATAATTCATCAAATGTTCTAACGCTATTCCATCTTTGACCTAATAATTCATGTATTTTAGAATAATATGGGTCTTTTTCATACTTTGCATCCATTGCAATTGTTTGTTTTGAGCTTACATTTACATCATCTAAAATATTTGATACTTTTAATGAAGATGTTTTTTTCTCTTTTTCAAACTTTGATTTATGTCTACTTGAAACTAAAGATTTTTTTGTATTATTAATAATTTTTTTCTCAATTTTTCTAGCTTTTGTTTTTACATTCGAAAATAAAGATTTAACATCAGCAGTTTCTACTACACTTACTGATTTAGATTTTTCTTCAAAAGTTTTTTCTTCTTTTTTAATAGCTTTAGATTTTTGAATTTTTTTTATAATAGGACTTGGGTCAATTATAATTTCTAATTCTAAAACAGTATTTTTTTTAAAAGCAGATATTTTTTTCACATCACTTTTATCTAAATATAAAAGTAGTAAAAGTATACAGGTAATATAAAATAAGAATGCTAAAAGACCAGAGATAAAATAAGAATTTTCTTGGGTTTCTAAATGTAAAGTACTCATATTACCCATCAGTAATTAATGCAACTTTTGAAAAACCAGCTTCTTTTACTGATTTTAATATGAAAATAACATCATTATATATTAAAGTTTTATCAGCTCGAATATGAACTGAAGTATTTTTGTTTTTATTTTGTGAATAAAGCATAAAACTATCTGGAAAATTTTCAATTGTATATTTATTTTTATTAATTCTTACAAATCTTTCTTTTGTAAGTATAATATTGATTTTTTTGCTATCTTGAACTTGTTTAGATTTACTACCACGAGGCAGATTTACACTTTCTTCAAATTCAATAACAGGTGCAGTAACCATTAAAATGGCTAATAAAACTAACATAATATCAACTAAAGGGGTAACATTTAGTTCTGGTTTTTGATTAAAATCATACATTGTTACCCTTTAGCTACTAAAATATCACATTGTGCAGTTAAATAAACATTAAGCTCATATACACGTCTTACCATGATTTGGTGAAAAGTATAAGCAAATACAGCTACAAAAATACCAGCAGCAGTTGCAACTAAAGCTTCAGAGATTGCAGGAGCAATAACAGAGAAAGCTACTTTAGCTTGAGATGAAAACATTGCAAATGATTCTAAAATACCTACAACAGTACCAAATAAACCAATAAATGGAGAAGTAGAAGATATAATTGACAACCAAGAAATTCCTTTTGAGGCATCTCTAATAATTGAAATTTCACAAGCATGTAAAATTGGTTTTGATTTTGTAATATTATTTGTACATTTCATTAAAGCAGATAATGGACTCATTGATGAGTCTCTTGAAGTTAGTGATTCTAATGATCTTTTTTCATTTGAAACCATTTCACCTACTTTTATGTATCTATAAATAAATATCCAAAATACAAGGACTAAATAAATAGACAGCAGGGCAAATACGAGAACCGTAATTGCACTACTGTTACTAAAATAATTAAAAATAGTATCTATCATTTGCGATTATGCGAATGAATTAATTTTTGCTTCAACAGCAGCTATTGAAATATTAGCATCAGACACAGAATTAACTAATGCTTTTGCTTTTTCAATTGCTTTTGCAGCTGAAGAATCTTCACCGTGTGTTAAAGAAACTGCACCGTCAACTAAAACGTCAACAGCAGATTCAGAAACCTTAACATGGCCCCAGTTAATAGCAACTGCTTCAGTGCCATTTTCTTTTTCAATCATAATTACACCTACAGTTAAAGAAGAAACTAAAGACGCATGACCTGGTAAAACACCGAACTCTCCCTCTTTTCCAGGAAGAGTCACAGTTTTAACGTCATCGTTAAAGATTTCTCCATTAGGTGCAACAATTGATAATCTAATTGTATTCATATTGTTACCTTAATGGTTATTTCATACCCTCAGCTTTAGCAAGCGCTTCGTCCATAGAACCAACCATGTAGAATGCAGCTTCAGGAAGATCATCATATTTACCTTCTAAAATTCCCTTAAACCCAGCGATAGTGTCTTTAAGCTCAACATATTTACCAGGAGAACCTGTAAATACTTCAGCAACGAAGAATGGTTGAGATAAGAATCTTTCGATTTTTCTAGCTCTTGTAACTACCATTTTATCTTCTTCAGATAATTCGTCCATACCAAGAATTGCAATAATATCTTGTAAATCTTTATACTTTTGAAGAACTGATTGAACAGCTCTTGCAGTATCATAATGTTCTTGACCTAGAACAGCAGCAGAAAGAATTCTTGATGATGAATCTAGTGGATCAACTGCTGGGTAAATACCTTTTTCAGCAATTTTTCTATTAAGAACAGTAGTAGCATCTAAGTGAGCAAAAACAGAAGCAGGAGCTGGATCTGTTAAGTCATCCGCAGGTACATATACAGCTTGTACAGATGTAATTGAACCTTTGTTAGTAGATGTAATTCTTTCTTGTAATTTACCCATTTCTGAAGCAAGTGTTGGTTGGTAACCAACAGCAGAAGGAATTCTACCTAATAATGCAGACATCTCAGAACCTGATTGTGCAAATCTAAAGATATTATCAATAAACATTAATACATCTAGACCTTTTTCATCTCTGAAGTACTCAGCCATAGTAAGACCAGTTAAGGCAATTCTATTTCTAGCACCTGGAGGCTCAGACATTTGACCGTAGCACAGTGCAACTTTATTTAAAACGTTAGAATCTTTCATTTCGTAATAAAGGTCATTTCCTTCTCTAGTTCTTTCACCAACACCAGCGAATACAGAGTATCCTGAGTGTTTGAATGCAACATTATGAATTAATTCCATAATAATTACAGTTTTACCAACACCAGCACCACCAAATAGTCCTACTTTTCCACCTTTAGAATAAGGAGCAAGTAAATCAACTACTTTAATACCAGTTTCAAACATTTCTGTTTTAGTAGATTGCTCTTCAAATTCAGGAGCATCTCTATGGATTGACCATCTTGGAGTATCTTCTGGAACTGGCTCTCCACCATCAACTGGCTCACCAATAACATTAAAGATTCTTCCTAATACTGCGTCACCAACAGGAACCTTAATAGGTCCTCCACTAGCAATACATTCTTGACCTCTAGTTAGACCTTCAGTCATGTCCATAGCAATTGTTCTAACTCTACTGTCACCAATGTGAGCAGCAACTTCTAGAACTAATCTATCTTGAGTTTTATCAGCAAGTGTAACTTCAATTGCTTCATTTATTTCTGGTAGGTAGCCGTCAAATTCAACATCAACAACTGGTCCCATTACCTGAATAATTTTACCTTTCATACGTACAGCTCCTTTATATTATTTCAACGATTCAACACCAGAGATAATTTCAATTAACTCTGTTGTAATCGCCGCTTGTCTAGCTTTATTATATTCAATTGTTAAAGCATCAACTTTTTCTTTTGCATTTTTTGTAGCTGCATCCATTGCTTGCATTCGCGAAGAATGTTCAGCAGCTAAAGAATCAATTAAAGAGTAATACATATTGAAATCAATATATTTACCAGTTAATTCATTTAATACTTCTTCATCATCATCTGGTTCAATTTCTAACATAGAAGTAGAATCTTCATTCACTTCAACATCATCTAAAGAAATAGGTAATAATTCTTTAATTTTTAATTCTTGAGTTAACATATTTTTAAAACCGTTATAAATTAATATAACTTTATCCGTTTTCCCAGAAGTAAAATCTTCTACAACATCTTGAATAAATGAAGCAGCTTTATCATAATCTGGCGCAGCAGAAAGTGTAGATATTTTTTGTAATAAATCGATTTTTTGGAAAGTAAAGTAATCAACGCCTTTTCTTCCAGAAACTC
This sequence comes from Campylobacteraceae bacterium, assembly GCA_013215915.1. GTDB lineage: Bacteria > Campylobacterota > Campylobacteria > Campylobacterales > Arcobacteraceae > NORP36. The sequence continues at coordinate 13,722 of JABSON010000011.1, forward strand.
TAAGTCTTACAGTAACACCCTTAGCTTTATACTCAGCCATCATTTTGATAACAGTTTTAATCGTAACCATATTAAAACCACCACAAAGACCTTTATCAGCAGTAACAAAAACGATATCTACTGTTTTAGGATTATCATTTTGAAGGAAAGCTTTAGCAGTATTTCCTCCATCTTGAACTTTGTTAACTCTATTTGCGATTTCACTTAATACTTCGTTAATCTTTTTAGAATAAGCTTTCGCTTGATCAGACAATTGTCTAGTTCTAGTAAGTTTAGCAGAAGAAACAAGTTTCATAGCATTAGTTGTTTTTTGAGTGTTTTTAACACTTCCAATTTTTGTTTTTATATCTTTTAAGTTAGCCATAGACTATCCTTATTTTGCACTAAATATAGTATTAAACTCTTCTAATGCAGCTTTTAATGTATTTTCAGTATCAGAATCTAATTTTTTCTTAGACTTAATATCTTCTAAAATATTTGGATATTTTTGCTCAATAAATGGGTGTAATTCAGACTCATATCTTACTACATCAGATACAGCAATTTCATTTAAGAAACCTCTAGTACCAGCATAAAGAATACAAATTTGTTTTTCAATTACTAAAGGAGCATTAACACCTTGTTTAAGTACTTCAACCATTCTTTGACCTAATTCTAATTCTTTTCTTGTATTTTCATCAAGATCAGATGCGAATTGAGCGAATGCTTCAAGTTCTCTAAATTGTGCAAGAGTTAATTTTAAAGTACCAGCAACTTGTTTAGTAGCTTTAATTTGTGCAGCTCCACCAACTCTAGAAACAGATAAACCAACATTAATTGCAGGTCTAATTCCTGAGTTAAATAAACTTGTTTCTAAGAAAATTTGTCCATCTGTAATCGAAATTACATTTGTAGGAATATATGCAGCAACATCACCAGCTTGAGTTTCAATAATTGGTAATGCAGTCATAGATCCACCACCTAACTCATCATTAAGTTTAGCAGCTCTTTCTAATAATCTTGAGTGAAGGTAGAATACATCCCCTGGGAATGCCTCTCGACCTGGAGGTCTTCGTAATAATAAAGACATTTCTCTATAAGCAACGGCATGTTTAGTTAAATCATCATAAACGATTAAAACGTGTTTACCATTATCTCTAAAGAATTCACCAATAGTTACAGCTGTATATGGAGATAAAAACTGTAAAGCAGCAGAATCTGAAGCAGATGCATTAACAACAATAGAATATTCCATTGCTCCAGCTTCTTCTAAAGTTCTAACAACAGTAGCTACTGTTGAAGCTTTTTGTCCAATTGCAACATAAATACAAATAACACCTTGATCATGTTGATTAAGGATTGTATCAATAGCAACTGTAGTTTTACCAGTTTGTCTATCACCAATAATAAGCTCTCTTTGACCTCTTCCAATAGGAACAAGTGCATCAATAGCTTTAATACCAGTTTGTAAAGGTTCATGAACTGATTTTCTAGCCATAATACCAGGTGCTTTTTCTTCAACTACTCTAGTTTCAGTTGCAGCAATAGTACCTTTACCATCAATTGGTTCACCAAGTGCATTTACAACTCGACCGATCATAGCATCTCCAACTGGAGTTTCTAAAATCTTACCAAGTCTTTTACACGAACTACCTTCTCTAAGTCCAGTTCCTTTACCAAGAACAACAATACCAACTGAAGACTCTTCTAAGTTAGAAGCAAGTCCTCTTTCGCCATTGTCAAACTCAACAATTTCTCCAGCCATAACATTTTTAAGTCCAGATACTTGAGCAATACCATCTGCATAAGAGATGATTTTACCAGTTTCATTAACGTCTACATTTAATTCAAAATTGTCAATTCGCTCTTTTATGATCGAAGAGATTTCATCTGCTTGAATCTTTGTACTCATTCACATTCTCCTTTATAAGTTCTATACTGCTTTTAAAATATGGTCAATAAGTTGTGCTTTAAGTCTTGCTTTAGAAAAAGAAATTTCTAATCCAAGTCCTTCAATATCAACTTTAATACCATCATAATCACATACTTCTTGAGTCAATTTTAAATTAACATCAAATTTTTTACTAAATTTTTCTTCAATTGAAGTAATATATTCAGATGACAATTCACTATTAGTATATACAAGACCTTCATATTTGTTTGAAATTAAAGCTACTTGAACTTTTAATTCTTCAACAATGTAAGGAATAATATCTAATCTTTTATTTTCACCTAATACTTTAATTAAGTTTTTTGTAACAACACTAATGTTTTCTACAAATGAAATGATTAAATCAGTTTTAGCTTCAGTTTTAACTTCAGTTGAAGAAATAATTGAAACAAATTTATCGCTTAAAAAAGCAGATGAAATTTCTTTTAATTCATTATAAATATTTGTTATAGAATCAGTATCTCTACCAATTAATAGTGCCTTTACATATCTTTTAGCTATTAAATCAACCATTACGCTACCTTCTTAATAACAAGATTTGCAAGTTCTTCTTCGCTCATTGCAAGAGAATCAGAATTTAATAATTCTTCAAGAATTTCACTAACGATTTCTTTTTTAGCTTTTCTAGTTTCTACTTCGATTTTAGAATCAAAGTTTTTTGCCAGATTTACAATTTCAGCATCAACAGCAGCAATAACTTTAGTTTTTACAGAGTTAATATCTTCTTTTGCATCTTCAACAATTTCAGCTGCTAATATTTTAGCATCCTCTAATTGTTTTTTTACTTCATCAAATTTAGCCTGAGAAGCATTTAATGTATCCTGAACTTTATCAAGTTCAGATTGAATTTCTAGTGTTCTTCCAGCAAAATATGCTTTTATTTTATCAGCAAGTAAATACCATAAAATAGCAGCAAATATCACAAAATTCACGGTTCTTTGAATAATATCAGTTTCTACCGCACCTTCGCTCGAAGCAAATAAAGCTAAAGGAGCAAAAGCTAATATAGATAATAATAATGTTTTTTTCACTTCTTCTCCCTATATCGATTTAAGCTTAGCTTGTACGCTCTCAGTAAACTGAGGCATAGAAGAAAGTAAAGATTCTCTTAATGCAATTGTTTCAACAGATAATTCTTTTATAAAAGTACTATATTTAGCATCTATATCAGATTTAGCAGTTTCAAGTTTTACATCTGCAGTTTCTTTAGCTTCATTAAAAGCTTGATCTCTAATCATTGCCGCTTCTTTTTTAGCAGCAGCAATAACATTATTCGCCTCAGCCAGCATTCCATCTACGTCAGCAGAGTTTGATTTTGCGTTAAGTAAGTCAGATTTAATTGACTCCGCTCTATCATCCATATGCTTAAGTAAAGGTTTAAATAAATAAGTGTTTAACCCTAATAATATTAATAAAAATATCCCACCAGAGCTAAGCATCAATATTGGACTTATGTCTAACATTCATTCCTCCACAATTATAACAGTTTAGTTTGACTAAAACTGACCTATGGTATCCAAAAGAAGTGTAAAAAGAGTTTAAAGAAAGTAATAATTTTCTGAATTTATAAAGTGTTCTTGAAGTACTGTGATATTTTATCAATATCTTCTTGAGAATTGAACTCAATTTTCAAATAATTCTTTTCAGTCTTAACTTTTATATTAGAAGATTTGAAAGTATTTACTAAATTATCAAAGGCTTTGAAGTCATAATTTGAAATAATAGTTTTTTTAATTTCATTTGTATTTAAATCATTTGTTTTAAGTGTTTTTACAAGTTTTTCAGTTTCTCTAACTGATAGTTTTTGACCAATTACAGAATCAGCAACTTTTTTCTGATTTTCATCACTTAGACCTATCATAACTTTTGCATGACCCGAAGTAAGTTTATTATTAGCTAAAAGTTGTTGAACATAAGAAGATAATTGTAATAGTCTTAAAGTATTAGTTATATAAGATCTACTTTTAAAAACTCTGTTTGATAATTCATCATGAGTAATTGAATGTTCATTAATTAATTGAGCGAAAGAGTAAGCTAACTCAATAATATTTAAGTCATCTCTTTGAATATTTTCAATTAAAGCTAGTTCTCTTAATTGAAGATCTTCAATATCAGTTACAACAGCTGAAATTGTATCAATACTAGCTAGTTTATGTGCTCTTAATCTTCTCTCTCCAGAAACTAAAGTATATTTTCCATCATTATTTCTAATTACAACAATAGCTTGAAGTAATCCATTTATTTTTATAGACTCACTTAGTTCAAAAAGTTTTCTTTCATCAAAGATTTTTCTTGGTTGTTTTGGATTGGCTAATATGTCATTTACGTTAAGTTTTTTAAGACCATTATCAGAACTTGTATTTTCATTTTCATATGCATTTCCAACTTCACCTAATAATTCACCTAAACCTCTACCTAATGCCATACTTTTTGCCATTTGTTATCCTATAATTGCTTTTGCTAAATTTTCATACGCTTTTGTACCAATTGCATTTTTATCATACAACATAATTGGTTTCCCAAAACTTGGACTTTCTGCTAATTTGATATTTCGAGGTATTACTACATAAGAAGATTTATCAATCTTAAATAATTTACTTTCAAAATGCTGTGCTAAATCTGCAAACACTTGTTTTGACAAGTTATTTTGAGATGAGTACATTGTTGGTAAAAAACCTCTGATTTGAAGATTTCTATTAATAGTTTGTTTAACTAGTTTAATTGTATTTAACAACTGTGCTAAACCCTCAAGTGCAAAAAATTCACATTGAATGGGAATTAATACAGAAGTAGAAGCTGACAAAGTATTAATAGTAATTGGTCCTAATGCAGGAGGTGAATCAATAATAATAAAATCATAATCTTTTTTAATTGGATCAATTTTACGCTTAAGAACTAATTCTCTGTCTTTAGTATCTTTATAAAATTCTTTTTCAATTCCGACTAGTCCGATATTTGAAGGTGCAACTTTTAAGTTATCAATTTCTGTATCAAGAATAATTTCGTTCATTTCTTTAGTACCTAACATTACATGATAAATATTATATTGATATGTATCTCTATGAAATCCCAAAGAAGTTGTTGCATTTGCTTGTGGGTCAGCATCGACTAATAATACTTTTTTTCCCATTAGAGCTAATGCAGCACTTAAGTTTACGGCTGTAGTAGTTTTACCTACTCCACCTTTTTGATTTGCTATTGCTATTACTTCACTCATCTTAGACTAAATACCTTATTATTGTTTATAGAAATTGAACCATCACTATTTAATTCTGATTTCTCTAATGACATTTTATTGCCATTAATTGTTGCTTTATATTTTAAGCTTAAATAGTATTCTATCTTATATTCACTAAATATTTGCTTCCAAGATATTTTTTCATCTAATATTTTGAAATAATTCTCTAATAATTCTATTTTATTTATTGAAATATCTAAGAAACCATAGTCTCTATCAACTTCTTTTAAATTAATACCAATTCCACAAATAAATAAATCTTTTGAATAATTTGTAATAGTTCCACCTATTTTTTTGTCATTTATATAAAAATCATTTGGCCATTTTAACCAAACAGTAGATCCCATATCTTTTAAACATTTTTTTAACATATAAGAAAAATATATTGATGCACTTTGCAAGGGCAAATCTTCAGATAAATATTCTTTAGCTAAGACAAAAGAAAAGAATAGATTTCCTTCTTTCCCTGTCCATAAATTTCCCCTACTTCCTTCACCATTTGTTTGATTTTGTGTAAAAATACATAGTTTTTTCGTATTAGGATTATCTTTTAAATAAGATTTTAAATATTTATGAGTAGAATCTACTTCTTCTAATTTTATTATTTTCATAATAAGATTATACATAATTATTATTAATTTGAATATACTAAAATAATATTCAAGGAGTTAATTTGTTAAATTCTATATTTCCAATTATTATATACCTTTTATTAGGTTATTTATTTAAAACATATAAAAAAGATATTTCAAAAGAATTAATTGAATTTATAATATATTTTTCACTTCCTGCAATGGTTTTTCTTAAAATTTATCCATTGGATTTAACATTTAGAACTTTAGAGTTAATTTTAATGTTTAATGTTTTTATATTTTTTAATCTTTTTATCTCTTATTTATTTGCAAAATTTCTTAAACTTGAGAAAAAAACATTTGCTACATTTTTAATAGTATCAACATTTGGTAATACTTCATTTATTGGATTTACATATATAGAAGCTTTTTATGGTCAGGATTATGTTGTATATGCTTTAATATATGATTTATTTGCATCTTTTTTAATTCTAGTATCTTTTGGTATAGTAATTATTTCTTGGGGAGCTAGTAAAACTGTAAATATTAAAAGTATTTCTAGAACTGTATTGTTTTTTCCACCAATAATAATGTTCTTTTTAGCTGTATTTTTAAAACTCTTTGAAATGCCAGACTTTGTTTTAAATGCTTCATCTACAATAGCTCAAACCTTAGTTCCTCTCGCTATGATTGCAATTGGTATGAAACTAGATATTAGAAATATATTCTATAAATTTAAAATTGTATCTTTAGTATTATTTGTTAAAATGATTTTAATCCCAATATTAGTAATGATAGGGTTTTCTTATTTTTATAATTTATCAGATATTTGGAGCAAAGTCACTATTTTAGAAGTTGCAATGCCACCTATGACTATGGCAGTTGTATTAGCAATTAAAGGTGGATTAGATGAAATTTTAGCAATTAATGCTTTAGTATTAGGAGTTATATTCTCACTTTTATCTGTATCTTCATTTTATTTATTTTTACAATAAAAAAAGGTACATCTTAATTAAAGATGTACCTTTTAAATTTAAAGTAAAAAGAACTTATAAAATTAATGGAATATCAACATTATCCATAGTATCAATTTTTGTTTCTCTTTCAGTATCAATAACTGATTCAAAAACAACTTCAATTGGAGCAGTTTCATGATTTTCTTTATCAATAAATTTAGTTAAAGCTTTATGAAAATCAAGTTTAACTACACCAATTGGACCATTTCTTTGTTTTCCGATAATGATTTCAGCTTCTTCAATAGGTTTATCCACAAAAGTAGATTTATATTCTTCACCCTTATCTTTAGCTTCTTTTTCTTTTCTCATTTCATCTCTTTGTTTATATACATCATCTCTATATACAAACATAATTAAATCGGCATCTTGCTCAATTGAACCAGATTCTCTAATATCACTTAACATTGGTCTCTTATCAGGTCTACTTTCAAGTCCCCTGTTTAACTGAGAAAGTGCAATAATAGGAACTTTAATTTCCCTTGCTAGAAGTTTTAAACCCCTTGAAATTTCAGATACTTCATTATGTCTATCTTTTCCACCAGTACCTTGCATTAACTGTAAATAATCAATAATAATTAAAGAAATATTATTATCTTCTTTTTGAGCTAGTTTTCGTACCCTTGCTCGAAGCTGATTAATATTTAAAGAACCACCATCATCAACAAATAATTTTTTAGAATTAAAATCATTAAATGCAGAATTTAAAGTACTCCACTGTCTATCATCCATATCACCTTTTCTTAAATTCTGTAAAGGAATGTGAGTTTTAGCAGCTAATAGTCTTAACATTAACTGTTCAGCTGGCATTTCAAGAGAGAAAAAAATTACACCTTTGTTAGCTTCTATATTAGATAAAGTCATATTTAAAACTAAAGCAGTATTATGAGTAACTGTATTATCTTCTAGTAAAAATAATTTATTTCCATCTATTTCAAATCCAAAATATTCATCAACAATATCTTTTTCAATAATAATACCTGTTTGATTCCAAGTTCTATTTACTGTCCATTCTTTGGCTTGTTTTCTTTTAATTTTAGTAGGAATAATATTTATATTTCCAAAAATTCTAAGTCTATAAACTTCACACTCGAAATTAATCTTTTTAATTCTAGCTATTTTAGAATGAACTGACGTTCTAAAACCTAAAGAATCACATAAGAATTTAATTTCTTTAATTAAGTTTTCATTTTTCTGTGTTATCTCAAAACCATTAGCTCTTTTATCATAATGTCCATCACTATCTAATAATCCAGCTAAAAGTTCTAGTCTCTTAGTTTTTGAATTAATTAAATAATTTCTTGGAATATGTTTATTATTAAGTAAATTATCATCTCTTAATAATTTTTGTAAAGAGAAAGCAGTTTTTCCATCAACAGATTTGCCATTAGTAATTGAATACTCTGGGCATTTATCTTCTTGAATATATTCTCTTAGAGATAAAGATAAATCTTTTGCATAAGATTTTAAATAAGATACTACTTCTTTATCTTCAGAATAAATAGATACTTTTGAGCTAGATCCATCACCTAACCAAAGTCCTAAAAAATATGGGTCAATAATAGTATTTTGTTCATTATAATCAACGGCTACTTTATAACCTTTATAATTACTTCTAAATTTATTTGATTTATCTGCATACTCTTTAACATTAATATTTAGAACATCACCATTTTTATGAGGTCCTTCATTTCTTGATCTTTTTAATGATAAAATATGAGATTCATTAACTCTATAATCTATTGCTTTATTTTGTCTAACCCAATACATTTGCTCAGTTCCGCTTGTTGTAGATAATACATTTCTAGGAGATGAATCATCACCCATTAACTGATCTCCAACAATTACATCTTCAACATTTTTTAAAGAACCTGAAAACATTAGAACTTTAGTACCACGTCCAAGACATTTACCCATGGCAGGCCTTGCAGCAATAATAATTAAATCACCCTCATTAAAACCAGTAGTTTTTTTATCTAATTCGTAATATCCAGTAGTTTGTCCAATTAAGTATTTATTACCTAGTTTTTTCATTCTTTTAATATAATCTAAAGTCTCACCAGTAATTTCATCCATACTTTTTAATTCAGAGGAAGCGGAATCTGTTGTAATTTTATATAATTCATTTTGAATTCTATCAACTGCATCTACAGCAGGAAGATCGTCTTCTAAAGCTACTTGTTTAATAGTAGTTGCTAATGTTGCTAGTTCTCTTTTAATTGAACCATCTTTGATTTCTCTAACATAAGCTATAGTATTAGTAATAGGATTTGCTGAAAGAATTTCAATTAAAATTGAATCATCTACATCTTTTGCATCAATTCTTTTTCTAATGAATTCTTCATCAATAGGCATATCAGCTGTATGAAGTTGTTCCATAACATGAAATATTTTTTGATGAGCAGGAAGATAAAAATCTTTATGTTTTATAAGTCCCAATACATCTTCAATTTCTTCTGGATTAAATAAGATTGAAGATAAAACTGCACGTTCAATATTTATACTATATACACTATCCATTATTTATACTCATCCTCTTGTTTTTTAGCTTCTAATTCAACTTCTATTAAAAATCTCTCTAAAAGTTCTTCAGTTGGAAGTTTAGCAATAGTTTCACCTTTTTTAATAATTAAACCAGAACCTTTTCCATAAGCAATAGCAACATCAGCACTTTTAGCTTCTCCTAAAGCATTTACAACACAACCCATAACTGATAAGTCTAAAGGAACTTTAATATGTTTTGTACGCTTCTCTACTTCTGCAACAGCTGTTACTAAATCAGCTTCAATACGTCCACAAGTTGGACAAGAAATGATATTAACACCATTTTTTGTTAAACCTGCATCTTTTAAAATTGCTTTACCAACTTCAATTTCTTTTTCAAGCGCACCGGTCATAGAAATTCTCATAGTATCACCAATACCATCTAATAATAGTGATCCCAGTGCAATTGAAGATTTAATAGTTGAGTGAAACTCAGTACCAGCTTCTGTTACACCTAAGTGGAAAGGATAATGATTTTTAGGACGTAAGCCTCTATAGGCAGCTACTGTTCTTTGAACATCACTAGCTTTAAGTGATACTTTAATATCTGTAAAACCTAAATCTTCTAAATATTTAATATTATATTCAGCCGATGCAATCATCCCCTCAGGAGTTTGCCCATATTTATTCTCAAATTGTTTTTCTAGTGATCCTGAATTTACTCCAATTCTAATTGGAATATTTCTTTGTTGACAAGCTTTAACAATTTCAGCAACTCTTTGTTTATTTCCAATATTACCTGGATTAATTCTTATACAATCAACAACTTCTGCTGCAATTAAAGCAAATTTATAATTAAAATGAATGTCAGCAACAATAGGAAGTGAACTTTGTTCACAAATCTCTTTTAAACTTAAAGCTGCAGCTTTATCAGGAACTGCAAGTCTAACTATATCAGCCCCAACAAAGTGTAATCTTTTGATCTGATCTAAAGTAGCTTTAACATCATCTGTTTTAGTAAAAGTCATAGACTGAACTGAAATTGGAGCATCTCCACCAATAGCAACTGAACCTACATGTATTTGTTTTGTTTTGTATCTTTTTATCATACATGCATTCTATCAAAACAATATTAAGCTTAAATGAATTTTTAAATAATGTTTTAGTATAAATTAAATTTTAATTTAATCTTTTGATTTATTAAACTTTAATTAGGAATTCTTTAGATATAATCCAACATATTATAAAAAGGAAATAAATTGTTAGATTTTTCTATATTTGATATGGTAATTATTGGGGTTACATTAGCGCTAGGACTTAAAGGACTGTTTAAAGGTTTTATAAAAGAAATTTCTGGGCTAATTGGAATTATTGGTGGTATTTTTGTAGCTTCTAGGTTTGCAGATGTTGTAGGTAATGCTATTGCACCTACTTTTGCAATTACTAGTGAAGCTACAATTTCTTTAATTGGTTTTGTATGTGCATTAATCGCTTTTTGGCTTGTTATTTATATTTTAGGAATGATTACAAGTAAAATATTTGCTATGAGTGGATTAGGAATAATTGATAGACTATTTGGATTTATTTTCGGTTCTGCCAAAATATTTTTAATTTTAGCTGTTATTTCTCATGCATTATACCAAGTAGAATCATTTAGAAATAAATTAGATACTAAATTTCAAAATTCACAAGTTTTTCCTCTTTTATTAGAAACAGGTTCATATATTGTAAAACTTGATACTAAAGAAATATCTAAAAGTATTGAAGAAAAAATTGATATAGTTGTTCCAGAAAAAGATGTTCTAATAGAAAGAATAGAGAAAACAAAAGAATTTATAACAGAAACGAGTAAAGAAATCATTTCTAAAGAAATTACAAAAAAAGTAGAAGAAATGCTTCCTAAAAAAGTAGAAGATGTAAAATCTACAGAAGAGACTAAAACTACTGAATAAAAAAAGGATAAATAGATTGTTTGAAAATAAATATATACAGCAAAGAATTGAGAAAGCTGATAAATTAAGAGCTCTTGGGATTAACCCATATGCCAATGATAGTAAAAGAAATACTACTGTTTCAAAATACTTAAATGTAAACTCAGATGTTTTTCAATTAGAAGATAAAAGAGATGAAAAAAGAACATATATTGTTGCAGGAAGAATTAAATTTTTTAGACTAATGGGAAAAGCTTCATTCTTAAAGATTGAAGATGAATCAGGATTATTACAAATTTATGTATCAAGAGATAATTTACCAGAAGGTTTTTATAACGATATTTTCAAAAAAACTATTGAAGTTGGTGATATTATTGAAGTAGAAGGTTACCCATTTGTTACAAATAAAGGTGAATTATCTTTACATGTACATGGACTTAGAATCTTAACTAAAGGGATTTCTCCACTTCCAGAAAAATACCATGGTTTAGCAGATAAAGAATTAAGATATAGACAAAGATATTTAGATTTAATTATGAACCCTGAAGTTAAAAAAACTTTCCATACAAGATCAAAAGTTGTATCTTTAACTAGAAGATTTTTTGAAGATAAAGGTTTCTTAGAAGTTGAAACTCCAATGATGCATCCAATTGCAGGTGGAGCTAATGCTAGACCTTTTATTACTCATCATAATGCCTTAGGTATTGATAGATACTTAAGAATTGCACCAGAATTATATTTAAAAAGATTAATTGTTGGTGGATTTGAAGCTGTATTTGAAATTAATAGATGTTTTAGAAATGAAGGTATGGATGCTACTCATAATCCTGAATTTACATCAATTGAATTTTACTGGGCATATAAAACTTATAAAGATTTAATTGTATTAACAAAAGAATATTTTGAGTATTTATTTGAACACTTAGACTTACCAAGTACTTTACCATATGGTGATTTTGAAATTGACTTTACAAACTTTACAGAAATTCCTTTAATTACTTCTTTAATTGAAATTGGTGGAGTTCCTGCTGATATTGTTGAAGATAAAGAAAAAATAATTGATTATTTAAAAGCTGCACTTATTAAAGTAAATGAGAAAATGAATTTAGGTCAATTACAAGGTGAATTATTTGACGAATATGTTGAAGATAAATTAATTAACCCTACTTTCATTACAGAATATCCTATTGATATTTCTCCACTTGCAAGAAGAAATGATGAAAAACCTCATATTGCTGATAGATTTGAATTATTTATTGCAGGTAAAGAAATTGCAAATGCATTCTCTGAGTTAAATGATCCTTTAGATCAATTAAAAAGATTCGAAGGTCAAACGGCTGCAAAAGAATCTGGTGGTGATGATGAAGCACATGAAATGGATGAAGATTTTGTAAATGCTTTATCTTATGGAATGGCACCTACTGCTGGACAAGGTATTGGAATTGATAGATTAGTTATGATGTTAACAAATCAACACTCAATTAGAGATGTATTATTATTCCCAGCTATGAAACCAATTAAACACGAAATCGATTTACACGCTGAAAACACAGAAGACTAAGTCTTCTTGTGTTTATAGTGTTTAATAATAAATATAGAGATATTTATTATTAAATACTATATATTATATTTAAAGGATAATTTATATGTCTTACATAAGTAAAACTAACTTAGAAATATCAGATAAAGAAGTTTTTGACATTATTGAAAATGAACTGGCACGTCAAAGTGATCACTTAGAAATGATTGCAAGTGAAAACTTTACTTCACCTGCTGTTATGCAAGCTATGGGTTCTGTATTTACTAATAAATATGCAGAAGGTTATCCTTATAAAAGATATTATGGAGGATGTGAACAAGCTGATAAAGTTGAGCAATTAGCTATTGATAGAGCTTGTCAAATCTTTAAATGTACTTATGCAAATGTACAACCTCATTCAGGAAGCCAAGCCAATGGTGCAGTTTATGCAGCATTACTAAAAGCTGGTGATAAACTTTTAGGTATGGACTTATCTCATGGTGGACATTTAACTCATGGAAGCAAACCTTCATTTTCAGGAAAAAACTATTCTGCTTTTTATTATGGTGTTGAGCTTGATGGAAGAATTAATTATGATAAAGTTTTAGAAATTGCTAAAATTGTTCAACCTAAAATCATTGTTTGTGGAGCTAGCGCTTATGCAAGAGAAATTGATTTTAAAAGATTTAGAGAAATTGCGGATGAAGTAGGAGCTATTTTATTTGCTGATATTGCACATATTGCTGGTTTAGTTGCTGCTGATTTACATGTAAGTCCTTTTCCTCATGCACATGTTGTTACAACAACAACTCATAAGACTTTAAGAGGTCCAAGAGGTGGAATGATTATGACTAATGATGAAGATATAGCTAAAAAAATTAACTCTGCAATTTTCCCTGGATTACAAGGTGGACCATTAGTTCATGTAATCGCAGCAAAAGCAGTAGCATTTAAAGAAGTTTTAGATCCTTCATGGAAAGATTATTCACTTCAAGTAATTAAAAATACTGCAGTATTAGCAGATGTTTTAATATCTAGAGGATATGATGTTGTTTCTGGTGGAAGTGATAATCACTTAATCTTAGTTTCTTTTTTAAATAAAGAATTCTCAGGTAAAGAAGCAGATGCTGCTTTAGGAAATGCTGGAATTACTGTTAATAAGAATACAGTTCCAGGTGAAACTAGATCTCCTTTTGTAACTTCAGGAGTTAGAATTGGAAGTCCTGCTTTAACTGCAAGAGGAATGAAAGAAAAAGAATTTAAAATAATTGCAAATAAGATTTGTGATGTTTTAGATAATATTACAAATGAAGAGTTACATGCTTCAATTAAAGCTGAGCTAAAAGTTTTAGCACAAGACTTTATTATTTACAATTCTAGTACATATTAATATATTTGAAGTATAAGTGATATAATGTCACTTATACTTTAAAAGGATATTTTTTGTCAGACAAATTCTCAGAAGAAAATGATAACTATAAAAAAATAACAAAAGCTATCAAATATATTGATGAGCATTTCAAAGAACAACCCTCAATAAATACAATATGTGAATATATAGGAATGAGTAAATATCATTTTATTCGTGTATTTAAAGAATATGTTTCATTAACTCCAAACCAATTCTTACAATCACTTACATTAAATTATGCAAAAGAATATGTAAAAGAATCAAAAAGTTTATTAGATTCATCTCTTGATTTAGGACTTACCAGCTCAAGTAGATTACATGATTTATTTGTAAATATAATGGGAGTTACTCCAAAAGAATATAAAGAAAATGGTAAAAATGTAGATATCACTTATGGATATGGCTCTACACCTTTTGGCCAGGCTCTAATTGCTTATACAAAAAGAGGAATCTCATATTTAGGTTTTATTGATGCAAATAAAGAAGATACAGTAAAAAGATTTAATGAAGTATGGTCAAAAGCTAGAATTATTCAAAATGATTTAGAATCACAAGAATTATTAAATCAAATATTTTTAAATAAAACAACAAATTTAAATATAAAAACGGCAAACTTTCAAATTAATATTTGGAAAGCTTTATTAAATATAGAAGATTCAAAAAAAAGTATAAATACAAATTCAATTATTCCTTGTATGAAAGCTATTTCTTCATCAGGAGTAATAAGTGATTATAAAAAAATATAAAACTAAATATTTAAAATAGGAAATATTAAAACTTATTCTTTATTTCCCTCAAAACATATTAAAAACTCAGCACCTTTATATGAAATACCTTCATAAATGTATTCTTCATTTTTAACACTTAAAGTACCTTTCATATGTTTTTCAACAATTTCGGAAGACATATATAAACCAATTCCTGTACCTTGAGATTGATGTTTTGTAGTGAAATATGGTTCAAATATTCTTGATATAATTTTTTTACGAATACCTTTCGCATTATCTTTTATTTTAATATAAATTTTATTATCTTTTTTATATACATTAATAAAAATATATCTTTTTGAATCATCTGGTAGTTTTTCTAATTCATCTTTTGCATTATTTATAATATTTAAAAACACTTGTATAAATTCGTTTTGTAAACCTTTAAAAGTTACTTCTTCAACTTCAGTAATAATTTGAATATTTTTATTTTTTAAACCAGCTTTTACAAGTTTTAAACTTTTAAATATTGTTTCTTTAATAGAAAAATCAACAAGATTTTTATTTGTATTATAAAAATCTCTAAAATCATCAATAGTTTTAGATAAATATTGAGCAGATTCACTTATATTATCAAGTGAATCTAATAAAATTTCATCTGTTAATAAGTTATATTCTTTTTGCAATTTTATTCCACTTGCAGCTGTTGTAATTGAAGATAAAGGCTGTCTCCATTGATGAGCTATATTTCCAATCATTTCACCCATAGCTGCCATTTTTGCTTGCTGAGCCATGATTTCATGTTGTTTATTATTATCTTTAATATATTTTTTTATACTTTTTTTATATTTTATAAATTTTGTTTCTAAAATATTTGAAAGATAAAAAGAAACTAATAATAATAAAATTGTTAGTATAAAAGAAATAATTAAAATATTTGCAATATAAGAATTAAATTTATTATTTAGTTTTTCTTTTTTATTTTTAATAAGTAAATCTAAATCTTCTTTATAATAACCAACACCAATTGCCCAATTCCAATATTTAAAACCTTTAACATAAGTAGTTTTATTAAGTTCTATATTATTAACTTCATCCTTTATTATATAAGAGATGTAATCTGGAGAAGTTGAAGCAATATCAATTATT
>JABSON010000110.1 GCA_013215915.1 Campylobacteraceae bacterium
TTTTAAGATGCTTCTTTTTAGTATGTTTATTGTAGAATATTTCAATTAATTGAGATTGAGTTCTTTCACAGTCTCCTTGAGAAAAACAAGCTAAAGTTTAGGATATGTTAAGATTAAAAGTGTCTAATTTAGATACTTACCCATAAAAGGAATAGATGCTAACTAGCTTGTTCCTCAAGTCAAACGTTATACACAGAGATGTTATCTATGTCAATTGAAATTGAATTTCAATATAAATTAAACTATAAAAAATTCATGTGGCATTTTTAGATATTTAAGGCTTTAAAATCTAGTCTATAAGTAGTAAAAAAGAAGATAGTACTAAAATTTACTTATATTTACAAATTGTCAATAAATTAATAGAAACCTAAAAAATTCCAAGTTAAAAACATATAGCTTTCATTGTCATAAGTGAGAATTCCTGGGACACAATACTAAATTATTCAAATTAAAAAAGGTGACAACTGTTCCAGAATTTAGTCTCTTTTATTCTTATTCATATATCTACTTTAAAAAAGACTATTATGGTACTATACAATAATTAACAAAATTATTAGAAGGTGTGATTAATAAAATTGCTTATTCCTCTTTCTTTCAGTGTTCAATAAACTGTGTTCTCATCGGATAGTAAGTTTTTTAATACAATTAAAAATAATTAGGAATAAAATGAAAAGACGTAATTTTATTAGAAGTATTTTCTTATTAATAACATCAGTCAATCTATTTTCAAATGACTCTTATTCAAGTAAAGTAAATAAAGAAAGTAATTTTAAATATATATATAATAATAAGCGTCTAAAGAGAGATTTCTTTGATTTTTTAAAAAATGTTTTTAACTTGTACCCTGAAAGTAAAATTCATGAATTAATCATGAAGATTACAAAAGATAATACAGATGATAAAAGTATATATTTAAAAGTACAGTCTAAACTTATTGAAATATCCCCAATATTTTCTATCTTCAAATATAGTCTTCCTGCACTTCTTAAACAAAAGAATGAGATGGCACAACAAACAGTAGAATTATTGATAGAAGAAACGAAATACAATGGATATCTAGAGATTGGATCTAGTGGAAGATATCTTGATAAACTTGAAGAAAAAGTGAAAATAAAAGGGAAAAGATATTATGCAGATGGTTCTAACCCAGGATTTAGTGCCACTGAAATGATTGATAGAGGGCAAGTTTGTATTGGAGCAGATTATATTCCATTTACAGATTATAATACCAAGTATACTAATTATATCCCTCTAAATAGTTTAGATTTAGTTTGTATTTATATTGGTTTTCATCATTGCCCTAAAAATCTAAGACTTCAATTTATTGGGTCAATTAGAGATAGCATGAGAGTTGGTGCTAAAATGATTTTAAGAGACCATGACTGTGATTCTGAAGATCAAAAGAAACTTGTCGCACTTGCACATGATGTATTTAATTTAGGTACTAATGAGTCATGGGAGTACAATAATAAAGAGTTGCGTAATTTCTATTCATTAAACTATATAATTGAATTTATAGAAAAGATAGGTTTTAAATTTGAGCAAAGAAGCTTATTTCAAGAAGGTGACCCAACTAAAAATGCACTTATGCTGTTTACTAAAATAAATAAGAAGGAATCAATTTAATGAACAATAATATTAATATACTCTTTAGTTCTTTATCAAATTTTATTATTAAAACTCTGAGAGGTTTTTTTAGATACTTACACAAAAGTAAAATAATATCTACCTTCTTTTATGGTTTTATATCTTTTATTGTATATATATTTTTTTTAGTACAAATCTCTGGTGATTCTGATTATAATTTTATTCTTGAAAACAAAAGAATAAATGATGCAACAAAATTGAATTCAATATATGTAAATAAGATTATTAAACCAACGACAGTAGAAGAAATATCTAAGTCGATAAAAGAATCTACGGGTCCAATTTCAATTGGTGGTGCAAAATATAGTATGGGTGGTCAAACTGCATTTGAAAATAGTTTACATATTGATATGCGTTCATATAATAAAATAATTAATCTTAATACTTTAAAGAAAGAAATCACTGTTCAACCTGGACTTACATGGAGAGAGTTGCAAAATGAAATTGACCCACATAACTTATCTGTAAAAATCATGCAAACATATGCAAATTTTTCTATTGGAGGTTCGATTTCGGTTAATGCCCATGGGAGATATGTAGGACATGGTCCAATTATTTCATCAGTTATTTCAATGAAAGTAGTCTTATCTTCAGGTGAAATTATTGAGGTAAGCAGGACTAAAAATGAAGATATATTTAATGCTGTTGTGGGTGGGTATGGCGGAATTGGTGTAATTGTAGAAGCTACTCTTCAGCTAGTTGATAACGTAAAAGTTGAACGACAAGTAAATAAAATAAAAATCAATAATTATAATTCTTTTTTTAATGAAAATATTAAAAATGATAAGGATGTTATATTCCAAAATGGCAATCTCTATCCTCCCAATTATGAAAATATTATGAATGTTTCTTGGAGAAAAACAAACAAAGCTCTTACGAATGAAGAAAGAGTAACTCAAGAAGGGAAAAATTATTGGATTGAACATTTGGCATTAGATATTATTTCTTGGGGAGATACTGGAAAATGGATTAGGAAAAATATCATTGACCCTTATCTTTACAGCGCAGATAGAGTTCTTTGGCGAAACAAAGAAGCAAGTTATGATGTCCAAGAACTAGGACCTTTATCTAGAGATAATGGTACATATGTTTTACAAGAGTATTTTATTCCTGTGCTCAATATCAAATCTTTTATACCAAAAATGAAAAATATCTACAAAAAATATAATGTAAATATAATTAATGTTTCTCTTCGACATGCTCTTGCTGATCACGAATCATATTTATCATGGGCAAAAGAAGAAGTATTTGCTTTTGTGATTTACTATAAACAAAATGTAGATCAAGAATCTAAGGATAAAGTTAAAAAATGGACACAAGAGATTACAGATGAAATCTTAAGTGAAAATGGGACTTGGTATCTTCCTTATCAACCCCACGCGACAGTTTCACAATTTAATAAGGGATATCCAAATGCTCAAAAATATTTTGATCTTAAAAATAGACTAGATCCTAATCAACGTTTTACGAATAAATTACTAGATAAGTATAATCCATATATCATTAATGAAATTTCAAGAGAAAGAAAAAAAATCAAATCATATTTTAGGCCAGAAGAACAAACATTACTGACAATTCCTGAATGGTATTTAGTTTTTAATCCTAAAGAATATTCTGACTACTTAGAAAGTGGTAAAAATCCATCAGGTTTTCCTTTTTATGAATCTATTAATGAATATTGGTCATTATATGATAGGTCAATAAAATTAACATCACTTGCGTACCCAACTAATGATGAATATAAAACAATGCTTCAAGTCATAGGAGTGAGTATTACAATTGAGTATGGATTGAAAATGATATATGAAAATACAATAGGAAGTTTATTTTCATTATTTAGTGAAAATGAAATTTCCTCTGAAGAAAAAATTATAATACAGGCACAAAGAGCATATAGTGATTTTATATATAATACGGCATGGTATGAATTTCAATTTATGCCTTGGATAAAAAAGGTTTGGACTGCTAAATCAGAACATAAAAGTAGTTTTTTAAGAAAACTAGAACGAAGTGCTATTTTTACATTGGAATTTAGTTTCAAAGCTTTATATTCCCAATTAATAAGTTTTGCTGCCAGTTCAACCTATGAAATTCCTTCTGAAAATATTTATCTATATATAAAAACCAATGAAAATATATCAGAAACTAAAAATTTAAAAATTATTAAAACTCAGAAAAATAAAATGATAATTGAAATACAAAGATGGGGTAAATTTACGGATACTATGATTGATTTATCGAATAAAAATATTACTATCTACGAAATATCTGGAAATGATGAAATTTCTATTTCGGTAATTTTAGATAAAAATAAAGAAATATCCTTTATGCGAGCAAAAAAATTATATGATTCAAAAATAATCACAAAAATTGACTTAAAAAGAACAGTAGTGCTTCTTCCTGTAAATGAGGTACTTAATTTTATCAAGTACACAAAGGAAAATAATATAGTAATTGAGCATATTTATGACTATTAAGAATTAGAATTCATGGGACACAATACCAAATTAAATAAAGGTGATAACTGTTCCAGAATTTAGTCTCCTTTATTCTTCTTCATATAATTACTTTCAAAAAAGATTATTATAAGGTGTGATTACTAAAGTTGCATATTCTTATTTTCTAAAATAATTTGTTATTCTATCCCCTAATTTAAAAAGACATAAACTTGTGGAGAAGATTGTAGAACTTGTTAGTAGATTAAAAGATAACTAGCAAGATGTATCTAACAAAATATTGGAAGAAGAACAAGTGTAATGTACCTATAATTTAAGCTTCAAGTTTCGCATAAAGAAATATAAAAGTAAAAGTTATAAAGACGTTTTATACACTCCTCCTTCAATTCAAACGTTATCATAAAAAAGGATTTGTAGTTTTGAATAAAATAAAGAATATTTTTACTATATTTATAGGACTTTTCATCGCTGTTTCCGCACAGGCCAAAAACCAAAATATTTTAGATGAAGTTTTAGTTAATAAAATATCTACTAAGATAAGAACTGTAAAAAGTAATAATGTATCAAAAAAACCAATTTTATTAATTGCTTTGCATGGTGATGCTCCTTTTAATAATCCAAGTTATCAGTATGGTTTTGTAAAAAAAGTTGTTAACAAAAGTAATAACTTAATCGCAATTGGAATGTTACGTCCAGGATATACAGATGGAAGAAATAGAACATCTGATGGGATAAAAGGTGATGCCATCGGTGATAATTATGATAAAACTAGAGTGAAACAAATTGCAGAAGCTATTTTAGAATTAAAAAGATATTACAAACCAAGTAAATTAATATTAGCTGGACATTCAGGCGGTGCTGCAATTACTGCAAATTTAATTGCTCTATATCCAGACTTAGTTGACCATGCCTATTTAGTTTCTTGTCCTTGGAATGTTAATTCTTGGAGAAAAGATATGTATAAACTAACAAAAAAGTCAATTTTTAATGGTGAGTTAAATACTCTATCTCCAATTGATTTAATTGCTAGTATTTCAAAAAATACAAAAATATCTATAATTATAGGAAGAAATGATGTAGTATCAAAAGCATATCTTAGCAAGGAATATAAATCAGCCTTAGAAAAAGTAGGTATTGATGTAAGTCTTAAAATAGTTAAAGGGGAACATAATATTTTTTTAAATAATGAAGTGATATATTCAATAAGGAAGATAATAAATATTTATAATAATACTATTCCAAGTGAGAAGTAATCTTTTAATCAATAGATTTTGAGATACATTAGTTTATAAATATGATTACAAAATATTGGAAGAGGAACGAGGCTGCAACATCGATAATTTATACTTTTAAGTGTCGAATTAAGATATTTGAAAATACAAATAACCAAGCCTTATATCGCCCCGTCCTTTAATTTAAACGTTATGTGCCTAAGCTAAATGATAGCTTCTTAATAATGATTATGAAAAAGTTAACATATTCTGATTGTTGATGTCTTTGACATCAACAATTATGAGACTATTACAAGCTTCATATTAAAGTGAAGTTTTTTAGTGAAGACAGCAGGACTTTCAATTTAGAATTGAAAGTTCTACACATAACAATAAATTGGAGGAAAATGAGGTAGTAGATTAGAAAACTTTTAGGTTAAATTGTTCGCAATAGGTGTAAACAATTTAATGGAGTTGAGCGTTACTTACTTTGTTCCTCAATACCGACGTTATGTTAAAGTTTAAATTAATAGGGATGATAAATATGAATTTTATTTTAAAAGAAACTATTTTATGACAAATAGTAATTTTCAAGCCAATTATATAAATAAGTTAAAAAAATACTCAGATGCAGTCAATCCAGGAATTGCATTATTAGTTATTGAAAACAGTAAAATATCATTTGAATCTACATATGGCTTTGCATATTTAGAAAATAAAATAAAAATTGACTCAAAATCAAATTTTCGTATGGCTTCAATTTCAAAACAATTTACAGGAATGGCTCTAGCTATTCTTGAAGAATCTGCAAAACTAGACCAAAATAAATATATCACTGAATACCTATCTAATCTTCCTAAATATTGCGAACAGATTCAAGTTAGGCACTTAGTACATCATATGTCGGGCTTGCCAGATTATTATGTGGCATTGTGTAGTACAGATAAAAAAATACCTCTTACGCATGACGATGTTTGTGATTTTTTGAAATCTAAAACAAGTTTGGACTTTACACCTGGAAGTAAATTTGAATACAGCAACACTGGTTATAATTTACTAGGAAAGCTTATTGAAAATGTTAGTGGTATAACCTACAAAAACTTTATAGAAAATAACATATTCAAAAAAGCAGGGATGAAGAACTCAACAATTATTTCTTCTTCCGAATCTAAAATAAAAAACAAAGTTATAGGATACTCTGAGTGGCCAATGTTTGATTTAAATGACTACAATACGGGTAATTACCTTCTAGGTGAAGATGGTGTTTATTCGTCTCTGACTGATATGTATAATTGGATAATGGCAATTGAAAATAATTTGTTAGTTTCCCAAGAGACACAGAATAGAATTTTCTCTACTGTTAAAACTAATGATGGAAGCAAAGTCAATTATGGATATGGCTGGTTTATTGAAGATTATCATGGACATAAAATGTATATGCATAGTGGTAGCTGGGTTGGTTTTAATACTATGATTGTATATTATCCTGATGATAAGCTATGGTTTATAGGTCTAGCTAATAGTAACGGAATTTCATCATGGAAAACTTTATCCCCACTAATAAATACTTATTTAGGATTAAATATATGACCAGAAGTATAAAACTAAACTAAAGAGTTAAGAAGGTAGTGGAGGGGTAACTGAATTTCATACTTATTTAAGCACTTAGTCAGTTTATTAAAGTGTCCCAAGAATCTATTCTAATGTATTCCATGAATCTTTAAAACCATAAAACTTAATTTTGAAGTGATATCTAAAAGTTGAAATAAGCTTTTAATAAATAAAAACAAAAGATATATATACAATTGATGAATTTTTAATTATAATGCTGTAGAAGATTATTAATATTTAAAAAACTATAATAATTAATATAAATGTAATCCAAGGACAAATGAATGATACCAAGAATTTTTTTAACTAAAGAACAATACGAAAAAAAAGTAGAAAAAGGTGAAATGCCTCATAAAACATATGAAGAATATTTAAAAGAAGCTAATAAACTTTATGATGAATTAGAGTTAGAAGTAGATGAAGAAGAATAAATACTTATTAGAAATAACGGGGACAGTTGCCACCTTAAAAAAACTTGATAATATTTAAGAGATTAAGTATATTTTAAGGTGGCGACTAGCAGCGAACACAGAGCGTCGCTGAAGTCAACCGTTATATCCAATTAAAGATCCGGGGACAGTTGCAACTTAAAACTAAGTCTTTAATAAGAGATTTGTATCAAATGGAGACCACGTGATTTGGCTTTTGAACTGATTTTCTCTTCTTTGTGAATGGATAATGCTTCACTAATATCATTGATACTTAGATGCCTATTTCCAAGTGCAAATAAAGCACCTATAATATATCGAACCATATATCTTAAAAATCCCTCGCCTACAATCTTAAGATAATAGATATTATTATGAAAAGTTAAAGCTTCAGTTTGTAATATTTCACAAGATAAAATAGTACGAAAGGTTGAATTCATTGTATTATCTCTTTTTGCAAAACTATAAAAATCATGCTTTCCAATAAATAGTTTACAAGCTTCTCTCATGAGTTCTATATCAATAGACTGGCGAATAGCTGAATTGTTATTACTAAAAGGAAGATATTCAACGATATCATTTAAAATTGGATTAGAGATAGTATCTGTAGAAAAGTAATAATGGTACTCTTTACTTTTACTGTCCTTATTTGAATTAAATTTTGCATCACATGATTTGCATTCTACAATACGTATATCATTTGGTAATAATGAATTCATACCAAGTAAAAGTTTTTCTGATTCTATTAAAATAGGAATTGAAATTTTTGCAACTTGTCCTTTGGCATGAACACCCGCATCTGTTCTACTTGAAACAGAAATTGTACAACTTTGATATTTACATATCTTTGTTAATATCTTCTGAATGATACCTTCAATAGTAGGCTTTTGTTCATTTTTACATAGGTTTTGCCAACCAAAATATCTAGTGCCTTTATATGAAATTATTAGTCGATGATAGTACACTAATGTTTCCAAGTATTTAATAACAGTTGAATTAATATCATTTATATCCTAGTCTTAAGTTTGAGTTAGGTGGAGAGTATACTTAATTATATTTAATTTGACTATAACATCTAGATACGAGTATCAATGGCGTTAAGTTAAAGAAGTTCCGGTGACAGTATACCTAATTAACCATTTAGTCAAATAAGTATACTGTCACCGGAATTTTTTATTAAAATATTAATCATATACAAAATTAATTCTCTAAATTAATACTAATACTTGAGTGACATTATGTTTCTTTTACTCATATTTTAACAATTAATGGACATATATGTCCAAATAACTCGAATGTAAGGGTTAAAATTACATTTAAAATTTAAGTTAAATACTATTATAATGCAATATTAATTACAGAATAAGGAATATACACATTTTTTCAATTATTAAAGAGACATTATTTTGTCTATTAATAATTAAAACATGTGGGTAAATGGACATTTTAGGGAACTAATAAATTGTTAGGTGAAAAGGGAAGATTTAGTTTTGAAAATATTAGATAATATTATGCCAATATCATTTGTTTTTATATCTACAGTATCATTTTTGATACTAGGAATTGAAAATGCAATAGCAGTATTAATTGG
>JABSON010000111.1 GCA_013215915.1 Campylobacteraceae bacterium
TTTTTAAATTTACTTACTATTATATTATAATTATTACATACTTTGATTAAATCGCTAATATTAGCCATTCTTGAATCATTAATTTCAAGAATTTGAACTTCTTTAATGATTGGTTTTAATATTTCTAAAACTTCTGTATAATCTTTGTCTGCGTAAGAATTATACACTAAAATTATTTTTTTATGATTAAAATTATTTTTAGTGAGTTTAGAAGATGTATATAGTTTCTACGTAGATATTATAAAGGAGTTTAACTCCTTTATAAATAATTTAAATTAATCCTAATTTATTAATAAATAAGATAATTACCGCGAATGGAATAAAATATTTCACAAGCGAATACCATACATTAAATACTAATATAGATGTATGTTGTAAAAATTTCTCTTCCAGAATTTTTTTATCTACATAGAATCCAATAAATACACAAGTAAGTAAAGCACCTAAAGGCATTAAGATTGAAGATGAAATAAAGTCCATCCAGTCAAATGCATTCTTTCCAAAGAATGTTAAAGTCTCTCCCCATGAATCAGACATTGATAATAATGCAATAATTCCTAAAGAATAAAATGTAGACCCAGCTATTATTGTAGCTTTTTGTCTTGTCATTTTAAATCTTTCAATAAAGAATAATAATGATGGTTCAATCATTGATACAGCAGATGTGATTCCAGCAAATACAAGTGCCACAAAAAATGAAATAGCAATAAATTGCCCTAAGAAACCCCATCCAGAGAAAATAACAGGTAATGAAATAAATACTAATCCAGGACCAGCAGCACTAGGCGCTCCTGCTTCGAAAAGGAAAGTAAAGATGATTAATCCTGAGATTAAAGCAACCATAGTATCAATTAAAGCAACTGACATAGATGTTTTAACAAAGTTTGCATCTTTTGGTAAAGAAGCAGAATAAGTAATCATAGTACCTGTAGCTAATGATAAAGTAAAGAATGCCTGACCTAAAGCCGCTAATAAAGCATGTTCATCAATTTTACTCCAATCAGGAACAAACATAAATGATACTGCTTTTGAAAATGAATCTAAAGAAATAGAATATAGTAATAATCCAAATAAAATTATTGCTAATAAAGGCATTAGAATTAGATTTACTTTTTCAATACCATCTTTGATTCCTTTTAATACAATGAAAATTACAGTACCAGCAATTAAAGTATGATAAAATAATTGTGTTCCAATATCTTTTGTTAAAGCTCCAAATGTAGCTCCTGCAGCAGATGCTTCAGTAGGTAATGATGAAAACGAAGAAACAACGTAATTTAATATCCATCCTAAAACGACAGAATAAAAAGATAATATTAGTAAACCAGCAAGAATCATAAATCCAGCAAACTTCCAGTTTGGATTTTTTGAATTAGACATTTTAACAAATGATGTAGCCACATCAGATTCGCCAGTTTGTCCTATTAATGATTCTGCAATAAATACACCTAAACCAACAAAAACAATTGCTAATAAATAAACAATAACAAATGCTCCTCCACCAAACTCACCCGTAATATATGGAAACTTCCAGATATTACCTAGTCCTACAGCTGAGCCAGCAGCTGCAAGAATAAAACCTATTCGTGTAAACTTATTCAATTAAGACTCCTTTAATTATTAAGTGCAATTATCTTAATACATAAAAATGATATTTTAATGATAATATCAATAAATCATTTTAGCTTATTTTTAGTAAATAGAAAAAATTAAATATCCAAAAAAATTATATCTGCCATATTTTTATCATTTTTTATAACTATACTTCAGAATATAAAATAAGGAATGTTTATGGAAAAGCAAATATCTATAAAAGAAATAGGAAAATTTTTAAAAGATGGAATGACAATTTCTATTGGTGGTTTTATGGGCTGTGGAAATGCACATTTACTTATAGATGAAATATTAAAAACTAATGTTAAAAACTTAACTTTAATTGCAACAGATACAGCAAGAGATGGTTTTGGTATTGGTAAACTAATTGATGCAAGAAGAATCACAAAACTATATGCTTCGCATATAGGTACAAATAAAGAAACTCAAAAACAAGTTATTGAAGGTTTTATTGATTTAGAACTAGTACCTCAAGGCACTTTAGCTGAAAGAATTAGAGCAGCTTCAGCAGGACTTGGTGGAATTTTAACGCAAACTGGTTTAGGAACAGAAGTTCAAGAAGGAAAAAAAATTCTTAATATAAATGGAAAAGATTATATTTTAGAACTTCCTCTTCATATAGATATTGCTTTTATAAAAGCTCATAAAGCAGATAAAGCTGGAAATTTAGTTTATAAAGGTTCTACAAGAAACTTTAATGTTCCAATGGCAGGTGCTGCAAAAATATCAATTGCTCAAGTTGATGAGATTGTTGAAAATGGTGAATTAGACCCTAACTTTATTCATACACCATTTGTATTTATTAATCATATTATAAAGGCTTAAAATGGATGCAAAACAAATTATTGCACAAAGAGTTGCAAAAGAATTTAAAGATGGAGATTTTATAAATCTTGGAATTGGTTTACCTACTATGGCTGTTGATTATATACAAAAAGACATTTCTATTAATTTACACTCAGAGAATGGATTTGCAGGTATTTGGGATAAAGCAAATGAAGAAAATTCAGATGATGACGTAG
Organism: Campylobacteraceae bacterium; assembly: GCA_013215915.1. Taxonomy (GTDB): domain Bacteria; phylum Campylobacterota; class Campylobacteria; order Campylobacterales; family Arcobacteraceae; genus NORP36. The sequence continues at coordinate 2,637 of JABSON010000111.1, forward strand.
TTGATGCAGGTGGTTCAAATGTAATATTGAGAAAAGGTGGTTTATTCTTTGACTCACTTACTTCGTTTGAGATAATACGAGGAGGACACTTAGATATGACTGTTTTAGGAGCCCTTGAAGTTGACCAAAATGGAAATTTAGCTAATTGGAAAATACCAGGAAAACTCTTACCAGGAATGGGCGGAGCCATGGATTTAGTTAATGGAGCTAAAAAAGTAATTATTTCTATGTTACATACAGCAAAAGGTAAAGCCAAAATATTAGAGAATTGTACTCTTCCTTTAACTGGTAAAAATGTAGTAGACATGATAATTACTGAATTATGTGTTTTTGAATTTAAAAATGGAAAACTTTATTTAACAGAAGTTAATGAAGGCGTAAGTCTAGAACAAATCAAAAAATTAACTCCTGCTTCTTATGAAGTAGATTTAAAAAAGGATTAATATGAGAGTATTTATAGTAGAAGCAAAAAGAAGTGCAATTGGATCTTACTTAGGTTCTTTAAAAAATATTACTCCTGGAAAACTAGCAGGTGAAGTTATTAAAGACTTAAGTAAAAACATTGATACAAAGATTGTAGATGAAGTAATTGTTGGAAATATTTTAAGTGCTGGTCAAAAACAAGGAATAGGAAGACAGGCTTCAATATATGGTGGATTAGGTGAAGAAACTGTAGCTTATTCTATTAATATGTTATGTGGTTCTGGTATGAAAGCAGTTATGAATGCAGTTTCACAAATAAAAGCACACGAAGCTGATGTAATTATTGCAGGTGGAGTTGAAAATATGTCATCTGCACCTTATTTACTTAGTTCACAAAGTAGAACTGGTTTAAGACTAGGAGATAATACAATTGTTGATTCAATGGTAAGTGATGCATTAACTGATGCTTTTGGTTCATATCATATGGGAATTACTGCTGAAAACATAGCAAATAAATATAATATTTCAAAAGAAGAACAAGATATATTTGCAATAAATTCTCAAAAAAAAGCAATTATTGCAGATGACTTAAATAAATTTGAAGATGAAATAACACCTATTTTAATAAAAAATAGAAAAGATGAATTTATTTTTAAAAAAGATGAATTTATTAATAGAAAAACTACTATAGAAAAACTAGGAAAACTAAAAGCTGCTTTTAAAAAAGATGGAACGGTTAGTGCAGGAAATGCATCAGGAATAAATGATGGTGCTAGTTTTACACTAATTGTTTCAGAAGATGCACTTAAAAAATATAATTTAACAGCACTAGCAGAAATAGTAGATTCTACACAAGTTGGAATAGATCCAAATTTCATGGGATTATCACCTGCTTTTGCAATTAAAAAACTATTAGAAAAAAACAATATGAATCTTGATGACATTGATATTTTAGAAATTAATGAAGCTTTTGCTGCTCAAAGTATTGGTGTATTAAAAATATTAAAAGAAGAATACAACATAAATGATGAATATATTCAAAAGAAAGTTAACATTAATGGTGGATCAATTGCCTTAGGACATCCAGTAGGTGCAAGTGGAAATAGAATTATTGTATCTCTTGTGCATGAAATGTTAAAACAAAAATCAGAATATGGTCTTGCTTCATTATGTATTGGTGGTGGTTTAGGAACAGCAATATTGTTAAAAAAAGTTTAATTATTATGCTAAACTTTATAAAATAAAATAATGAGATCATATGAATAATAATTTAACAAAAGAACTTAATTTAGAAGATGTATTATTAGATACTTTACCAAATCCTGTTTATTATAAAGATACAGAAGGAAGATTTATTCGTTGTAATAAAGCTTTTGCTAATTTAGTAAACGCTTCAAAAGAAGAAATTATTGGTAAAGTAGCTTATGAATATTTTCCTAAAGATGTTGCAGATAGACATAAAGATATAGATAAAAAAATTATTGAAACTTTGGGAAAAAATGAAGATGAAGTGATATTCCCTACTCTAAATAATGAAATAAAATATTATATATTAAATAAAGCAGTTTATCTTAATAACGATGGTGATATTGGTGGTATTGTATGTATTATGAATGATATCACTCAGAGTATGAAAGACAAAAACTTACTTATTCAACAAAGTAAATTTGCTGAAATGGGTGAAATGATAGCATCTGTAGCACATCAATGGAATGAACCTTTAGTCGAATTATCAGCTCAAATTCAAAGAATACAAATTTATTATGATATGAATAATATTGATAAAAAGAAAGTATCAGATTTTGTAAATGATTCAATGATTCAAATTAAATATATGTCAGATACTTTATTTGATTTTAGAAGTTTTTTAAAACCATCAACAGTTAAAGAGGAGTTTTACCTTCATAAAGCAATAGATGAAATATTTGAAATAGTTGGTAAACAAATTTTCTACTTTAATATTGATGTTAATTTTGAATACAAAAATAATAATGATATTAAAATATATGCTTATGAAAATGAATTAAAACAAGTTTTATTAAATTTAATTAATAATGCTAAGAATAAAATAAATAACATAGAAGAGAGTAAAGGATTTAGAGGACTTATCTCAATAAATACTTATAAAAATAAAGATTATATTCATATAGATGTAAAAGATAATGCTGGCTCAATTCCTGAAGAAATTATAAATCACATATTTGAACCATTTTTTACTACAAAAGCTAATGGAACAGGTTTTGGTTTATATATGGCAAAAATTATAATCGAAGATAAAATGTCAGGAAGTATATCTGTTAAAAACGAAGAACAAAATGTTGTCTTTTCAATAAAAATACCTATTAGGAATAAATAATGAAGATTTTATTACTAGAAGATAATAAAACATTAAATGAAACAATAAAATTAAAATTTGAATTAAATAATTATCAAGTTGAAACATTTACCGATGGTCAAGAGGCTTATAATAATATTACAAATGGTTATTCTTGTTTTATTTTAGATATTAATGTGCCAAATGTTGATGGAATAAAAATTCTTAAAAAAATAAGAGAATATTATGAGAATATACCTGTTCTTATAATATCTGCAAGTGTTGAACTTGAACTTATTAAAGAATCATATGCATTTGGATGTAACGATTATTTAAAAAAACCTTTTTTTATAGATGAATTGGAAATTAAAGTTGATAGATTATGTAAAGTTTCAAATAAAATAATTACATTTGATACAAATTGTCATTTTAATTTTAAAGAATGCCTAATAATTATTGAGGATAATAAGATTTCACTAACTCAAAAAGAAAATTTATTAATTAATCTATTTCTTATGAACAAAAACGAATTAATTTCTTATGATACTATCCAAAACTATGTATGGGAAGGTGAATATACATCTTTAGATGCAATTAGAACATTAGTGAGAAGACTAAGAAAAAAGCTTACAAAATCATATATTAAATCATCTTCAAAAAGAGGTTATTTTTTTATTTTAAATAAATAATTATAAAATATTATTATTACTTACTATTGTCTTAATAAATAGGAATAGTCTATTTATTAAATATAATACATGTATTATATAGATAATATTCAATATTACAATTAGGAGATACTATGATTAATAAATATAAAAAAATAGCTTTATCAGTTGTTTTAGCATGTGGGTTAACTACACTAAACGCAGCAGGTAAAAATGTAGAAGATTTTAAACTTTCAATCTTTCATTTAAATGATATTCATTCACATATTACTAGTGAGACTATGAGTTTTAAAATAGATGGTATAAAAACATATATGCCAGTTGGTGGATACGCCAGAGTTTACAATAAATTAAATGCTTTAAAAAAAGAAAAACCAAATTCTTTAATTTTAAATGCTGGTGATACTTTTCAAGGTACACTATTTTATTCACTATTTAAAGGTAAAGCAGATGCAGCTGCTTTGAATTTAATTCCTTGGGATGCTTATGCTTTAGGTAATCATGAATTTGATGATGGAGATGAAGCCTTAGCTAAGTTCTTAGATTTATTAAATGATGATATTTCTATTATTGCTGCAAACGTAAATCCTTTAAAAAATAATATTTTATATAATAAATGGTCTCCTTATGTTATTAAAGAAGTAAATGGTGAAAAAATTGGAATTATTGGAATTGATATAGTTGGTAAAACTGTTAAATCTTCAAATCCAAGTAAAGAAATTATATTTACAAATGAAACAAAAACAGCTCAAAAATATATTAATGAATTAGAAAAACTTGGTATTAATAAAATTATCTTACTTACTCACCAAGGTTTTGATAAAGATGTATCAATGGCAAAAGAACTTACAGGTGTTGATATTATTGTAGGTGGTGATTCACATTCACTTCTTGGTGATTTCTCAAATTTAGGTTTAAAAAGTACAGAGGCAGAATATCCTAAAAAAGTATTATCAAAAGATAATAAACAAGTATGTGTAGTTCAAGCTTGGGAATATGCACATTTATTAGGAGACTTTGATATTAACTTTAATAAAAAAGGTGAGGTTAAATCTTGTATCGGAACTCCTGTTATTTTAGCAGGTGATACTTTTAAACAAAAAAATTCAGATGGTAAAAAAGTATTAGTTTCAAGTTCTGAAAAAACTAGAATTCTTAAATTTATTAAAAAATCAAATAATATTGAAATTATTAATGAAAATGAAAAAGCTTTAAAAATTGTTAAATCTTTTCAAGATAAAGTAGATGTAAAAAAAGCAGCTATCATTGGTTCTGCTGGTGAAGAATTAGGACATAATAGAATTCCTGGTGATACTTACGATACTATAAATACTTTAGCTTTAGGAAGTGATATAGCTTCTATTGTTGCAAAATCTTTTTATGATTTAAGTAATTTAGCTGATGCTTGTATTCAAAATGCAGGAGGAGTTAGAACTCCTATTCATAAAGGTGAAATTAATATGGGTGATGCATATACACTTCTTCCTTTTTCAAATACTTTATTTGAAATTCAAATGACAGGATCTGAAATTAAACAAGTTTTAGAAGATGCAATTACAAATATTAAAACTGGTGGATCAACTGGTTCATTCCCTTATGCATATGCTTTAAAATATGATGTAAATATGAATAAAGGGGATAATAATACTATTTCAAATCTAGAGATCAAAAATAGAAAAACTCAAAAATGGTCTAATCTAGATATGAAAAAAATGTATACAATTGTAACTAACTCTTATACAGCAAGAGGAAAAGATGGTTATCTTACATTCAAAAGTGTACAAGATAAAAGAGGACTTGGTGTTAATACTTATTTAGATTATGCTTTAAGTTTTGTTAAATATGTTGAACATAAAAAAGCTAATTCAGAAGAAGTAATGAAATTACCTGAATCTGATCATTCTATTAAAAGTTTTATTGGTATAAAAAAATAATTATTTTGATATTGAATTAGATTTTTCTAATTCAATATCAAGCAAAAATACTAATTTAAACTTCCTGAAATCTTATCTAATAATATATTTTCCATTTTTATTCTTAATTTATCTAGTTCTCCACTTTGTTTCATTTTTGCTAAATGATCTTCTATTATAGGAACTAATAATTTATGTTTAACATTTAAATAGTGATACAATCTCTCTTTAGTAAGAGCATTGTCTAAAGAATGAATTTTATCTGATAGCTTTAATTTTTTAATCTGATATAAACCATTAAATTTTGCAGTTACAGCCAAATCAACTCTACCTAAATTTAATAATAACAATAAACTCTCATCACTTTTTACTTTAGAAATCTTTGTAGATTTATTTACAGATTTAGCTAAACCATCTTCTATATATTGAACACCTCTTACCATTCCAATTTTATACCCATTTAGAGAAGACCATTCTTTAATTTTAACCTTATGTTTAATTGAAAAAACTGTTCCTTCTAATTCTCTAATATGAGGAGAAAGTCTAATTAAAGTTGGAGATAAAGCTTGAATCTTCATAATTCTAATTACTTCACCATCTATAATTTCACCTTTTTGAGCCTCTTTTAATGCTCTTTTACCAGGCATTGGAATTATATTAACATTAATATTTAAACGTTTATATACTTCTTTTATAATCATAGCTCCAAGTTTCTGATCTGGAACACCTTGTATTCTTACAAAAGTAAGACCATTATCTTGATAATATTTTAATATATTTTCCCTAGTTTCAGAAAAAAGAAAAGTATTTAAAAATAATATAACTAATAAACCTCTAAAAATGTTTTTCACATTAACTCCTAATTCTTTTTTTATATATGTTATTATAATAATATTAAAATATAATTAATATATAATTAAGTGTAAAAATATTGAAATAATG
>JABSON010000112.1 GCA_013215915.1 Campylobacteraceae bacterium
CCTTGACAGCTTGATGTGAAATTATTTACTGTCCGACTCACTATTCATATTATTATATATAAAAGATAAAAATATTTATATAAAAAGTGAAGCTATTTTTGAGATTATAAAAGAATTACCAAAATCATGGAATATACTTAGGGTATTTAGGATTTTACCATTAAAATTTAGAGATTATGTATATGATTTTGTGGCTTCTAATAGATATAAAATATTTGGAAAGAATAAAGTATGTAGAGTATTTAAAGATAAAGGGTAAACCCTTTATCTTTATTGTTTATTTTAATAAACCTAACATTGCTAATGTTTGAAAAATCATAACAGCGCCAGCAAAAACAATAACTAACATCATTCTTGCATTTCCACCGCTTACTTCAAAATCAGTATCTTTCATAGTAGCTCTTGCTTTTTTTGCTAAGGCTACAGGTGTAAACAGAGCAAATACTGCTGCTGCAAATCCTGCATAACCAATTGCATAAATAAATCCATTTGGAAAAAATAGTGAAAATACTACAGCTGGTAAAAAAGTAATAATAGCAGCTTTACTTCTTCCTTTTATAGAATCATCTAATTTAAACATATCACTTAAGAAGTCAAATAAACCTAACGCAACACCTAAAAATGAAGTAGCTACTGCAAAGTTAGCAAATATTTGAAGCATAAGTGATAAAATGCTAGATGTTGAATCTTTCTCTAATGCACCAACTAAAGCACCCATATTTCCACCAGCAGAAATAACAGCTTCAAAACCATCTCTACCAATTGTAGTAAACGTAGCTAATAACCATAAAATATAAATTGATAAAGCTAATAATGAACCATATCTAATAGATTTTAAAACTTTTGAGCTATCTTTATTATAATACTTAACTAATGATGGAATATTTGAATGAAATCCAAAACATACCATTAAAGAAGGAAGTGCAGCCCAAGCAAAGGGAAGTCTCTCTAACATATTTTCAAAAGGTAATAATAAAGAAATTTCTTTTCCACTTAATAATGTAAAAATTGCTAATGAAAATGATATTACCATTCCACCTAACATTGCTGTTGTAAACTTATCAACAGCTTTTGTAGAAAAACTTACAATTAAAGCTAAAATTAGAGCAAATATTAATCTTGAAGTAAAAGAATCTATTTCTATATTTAAAGCAGTATTAAAACTATGAGCTAACATAGAACCACCACCTGAGATATATGCATAAACTAAGATGTAACTTACAAATACAATAGATAAACCATTAACAAATCTAAATGCTGGAGATAATAACTCTTTTGTCATCGTATCAAAATTAGCCCCATGAGCAAACTTTTGGTTTGTTTCTAGAACGTATAAAGCTGACGAATACATACAATACCAAGAAACACATAAAAATAATATAGCCCACCCAAACCACATATTTGATGTTAAAACTGGTAATGAAAACATTCCTGCACCTATACTTGTACCTGTTATAATTAGTATTCCACCCCTTGATGAAATATTCTTTTCTTCCATTTGATTTCTCCTTTTATATTAAACTAAATCGCTCTTATATACTCTAATGCAGTTTTAATAACTACAACTTGAGCATCTATACAAATCTGTGGATTTGCATTTTTACTATCTGGATAAACTTCAGTTGTTGTACAGAACTTAGCTCCCGTTACTCCTGCACACAAGCCTAAAGCTTTTGTTTCATAATTAATCACCCCAAAACTTGAAGTTTTTTCACCAATAATTCTTCCATCTTTATCAGATGGAGCAATATGAGTTACTTTTTTTACTTCTTGAATAATCTTTTCTTGCATTTTATTATTTGGTTGATTTACATCTCCCACTAAATAAAAGCCATCAGGAATTTCCCACTCATCTACTATCTTTGCATCTCTTAGTGCTAGAGCTGGTCTAAAAATAGAATTATCACTATTAGTAGTTTCGTGTAAATCTACATGTAAAAAAAATTCTAAATCTAAATTCTTTAAAAAATTCATTAAGTAGATAGATTCTTCACAATTTGAGTTTTCATAAAAAGATCTATTAGGATCTATTGTTTTATTATTCCATCTATTAATTGTTTCATAAGCCCAAGGGCTAAGACAGGGGATCATGAAAAGATTAAAGTCTAAATAATCTTTTGCATATGTTTGAATAAACTCTAAAACTCCATGAACTCCTGATGTTTCATAACCGTGAACTCCACCTGTTATTAATACATTCTTTTTGTTTTGATCAAAGTCTTTTGACTTTATAGCATAAATAGGGTATTTATTCTCATTTAATGATAGTTTCCCATATAATTCCACATCAAAATTGTTTTTAAATAAATTTATTTTCTCTAATACATCTTTTTTGTATGATCTTTGAATCTTTTGATTATTAAACCATAATTCTTTGTCATCAGAATTCCAAGGCTTAGTCATATTTATTTTCTTTCATCATTGATGCAGTTTTTGGATTTTTTAAAAGTTGCGTGAATACTGCCCATTTTTCATCATATGTATTTGCTTTATTCTCTACATAAGATCTAACAAGGTCTTCACCTAAGTTGTAATTTATTACATAAGATCTATTGGCTTCAATAAATGCAAGTCTTTGAGTCGCTTTTTCTTTACTTGTTAATGAATATTTCATTAAATCTTCAATTGCTTTTTCTTTTGATATTTCTTTATCTAAGTATTCTTGAGCAACTTTATTTCCAGCATATGATAAGTTTTTCATTAAATCTTGAATTTCATAATATAGTTTTGCTTTTGATGAGTCTAATCCAGCTAGAGGAAATAAAACATTTATTTCATAATCTAATCTAGTCTCTTTAGGAAAAGCTAATTCAATTCCATAATTTGCACTTCCTTCTGCTAAAAGTGATAAAGGTGAATAAAGAGTATAAACAGAATATTCCATCCATTTTTTTTCATTTACCAAATGTTTTTCCATAAGTGAGTTAAATACATGGTGACCAGGATAAGCTTCATGTGCTGCTAAATCAATAGCTCTGTTTATTTGTAGAGGAAAATCAGTATTTAGCTCAATAACAGAATAGTTATTACCTTTATACCAGTTATATGCACTCCATACTTGGTCACTTACATATTGTATTTCAAAGTTTTCATTTTCTGCCAAAGGTATATATTTTTTAGTAACTTTTCTTGATTCATTAATAGCAGCAGAAAATACTACATCTAATTTATCTCTAGGAATTATAAAGTCTTGCATAAACGAAGTCATTCTTTTACTTAAATCACCAGATCCAGGAATTATTTTATTTAATTCTTCTAAATGTGAATTTAATACTTTTTCATCAAGTTTAGGTGATACAGCATCATATAAAGATTGTGATTCTTCATCAAAAGATAATACTGTTCCTCTTAATTGAGATACAAAAGTTTTTACAGATTTTGCGTGAATTAATAAAAAGTCTTTTCTTAATTTTTCATCTTCTTTATCACTAGAATTTTTAATATTTTCAATTAACACATCTGTTTTTATCTCTAAAGTCTCAAGATCTTCTTTTTTACTAGGTATCCACTCTTTGGGGCCGTAAAATGCATCAATATAATATTCATGGTGTAAGCCAATAGCTAAAGTTATTTTTACATATTCTTCTGATAAATAATCTAATGTCATAATACAGCCTTAATTTTAATTTAAAGCAGTTTATTCAAATTTAACTTAATATTGTGCTTAATTATGGCAAGAACACATGTATTTAAGAAATGATTATTTAAAATGAGAAATACTATTTATTAATATGAAAAGTTGACATTATTATTTTCCATTGATTATTGAACTTAACAAGGTTGTATGACTGTCTCCATTGTCTAATAATAATATTTTCTTTATTCATCATTTGCCAGGTAAAAGTAACTAAAATACTTTGTTCCCCAAGGTTTATAATTTCATAATCTTTTGTTTGAAACTTATGGTAACCATCTCTTTTCCAAGTATTAAGAACTCTTGTGAAAAATATTTTGGCATCTCTTTTTGTATTCATAATTACACTTTTACCATCACCTCTTATAGTAATAAAAGGTTCATGAAAAAAAGAAGAGAATTTATCCATATCCCAAGAATCAAATGTAGATCCATATTTTCTAAAAAACATTTTTGCATTTTCTTCCACATTAAATCCTTTTTAATTGTTTTATTAAATTATATTAAAATTATAATAAATATTCATTAATATATTATATTATTTAAAAGATTCAGAATTGATATAAGTAAAAGGAATTTGTATATAGTTTAAAACATTGTGTTTTTTGAATAAAATATCTGATATATTTAAAGATAGTCCTATATATGCTTTTCTTTTACATTATTATAATCAGTTAAAATATCAAGTTTTAGTTTTTGTCTTGGATAATATTTTATTCTAAAATCTACTTTTTTTAATAGTTTAGGGTTTGCAAAAGTTGGATATCACCAAGAAGCACCAATAAACAAGATAGGTGAATAAAAATCATATAAAATAGATTTAGATTTATTATATCCCCCCTGATTCATATAAGTATGAATAAATGCGAAGGGCATCAAAAAAACCACTATATAATAAAAGTGAAAATATTGTGGCATAATTTGAGTACATAAGTTTTTCTCTTTACTTAAATCATTTGCTGATAATAAAGAAAATAGAGTAAAATATCTAATCATAAGAAAATGAAAGTACTAAGGAAAGACGTGAACATATTAATAATATGTGATATATATGGTTTAAATAAATCAAGTGAAAAACTAGAAAAATACCTAAAAGACTTTAGTCATAATGTTTATACTATTGATGCATATAAAGGTATATTTAAAAACTTCCTATGTGAAAAAGAAGCTTATTCTACATTTATTAAAGATTGTAATCATAATAAGTATTATTCCATTTTAGAAGATAAAAATAAAACATTTAAAGCAGATCTTATTCTTTCATTTTCAGCAGGGGCATCTGCTGCTTGGAGATTAAGTGAACATAATTTAAAGTTTTGTAAAAAGATTATTTGTTTTTATCCTTCACAAATAAGAAATTATATAGATCTTAACCCACAAATTCCTACTTTAGTCGTACTTCCTAAAAAAGAATTAACTTTTGATGTCTATGTACTTAAAAAAGAAATAGAAAATAAAAAGAATGTTGATGTTGTAATATATGATTATGATCATGGTTTTATGAATAAATCTTCTGCTTCTTTTAGTAAAAAAGCAGAAAATAAATCTTTTGAATTAATAAAATCTGTAATTAGTGGAATCTCTTAGTTTTTATAAAAAGGCAAAAAGTCTTCTGTATCTAAAATACCATCTCCATCTATATCATCATCTAATATAAGTCCAGACTTTAAGATATCTTCTTTACTTGCATTTTTGGAAAAAAAGTCTGGTTTTCCATCATTATCTGTATCCACAAAAGCAATGTTTGAATTTATAAAAGCATCATAATTGCTAAGATAATTTATTGAATCAATTGTTGCTTTGTCTTTTTCTTTAAAAGTTTTTATTTTATCTAAAGTTATTTGAAGCGATTCCATATCACCAATTGCTGCATATGATCTAACAATTCCTTGATATAATTCATAAGAGTCTAAAGATTCACCTAACGTTTCAATATCTTTACTTAATTCACTTATTAACTCTTTTGCTAGAGAAATACTTTTTGATTGAATTAAAGCACTTAATAAAGAAGAATTATATGCATCATAATGTGGGTTTGAACCAAGAGAATAATGTAATTTCATCATAATCTCATTTTTATTTCCATTTTGGGCACTTGGAATAGAATCTTTTGCTTTTAAACTTAAGCTCTTAGATACATCTAAAAATCCATAATAAGACATGTTTTTAATTTGTTCGATAACTTTTATAAAATCTTCATGATATGTACCAGAAGTATTTGAAAGTACTATTTGTGAATTAAGATTTGTTATTTTATTTTTAATATTTTCTAAAACTGAATCATCTAAATCATTTATTTTATTATCACTCAAAGACTTTAAAATTCTCACATAAGAGGATAATTTATATATAGGATCTTTCATCTTCTCTACTAAACTAAGAGCAGTATTAAGAATATCATTTCTTGTTTTTATAAAATTTTCTTCATTTAGGTTTTTAATCATAGGAAGTAAACCAAAAGAATTTCCTAAAATATTTTCATTTACATGAATATCTTTAATATTATTATCCCAAGGTCTAGTTTTCATATCATTTACTAACATCACATAAAATTCTTTCATAAGACTTGGATTAAAAGCTTTTAAAATTCTTCCCATATCAGTATATTTACTTGGAGAATTAGAAACAATATTCATAAATAATCTATTTCCCAAATTATAATCTGCTGTTTCATATTCCAAACCAAACCTATGTTTGTATATTAAGTTTATAGCTTCTTGCTTTTTTCCTTCTAAAAATAACTTTAATGCAATTCCTTCACTAATTGCTTTATGATTTTCATTAGATAAACTATTATAAAATTTTGAATAAATTAAATCATTTTCAACAAGTTTAAGCATTTCATCTAGTTCACCATTTAAGGCTTTAATTGCTACTATTTCACCCGCAAAACTAGCATAATGTCTAGTATTTATTTCTACATCTTTTGCATTGATTTTACTATAGTATGTACCTAATAAGTGATCATTCTTTTTAAGTATATTTAATACTTCTTCACTTGAATCTTTTTGGTTTAATATAGCAGCTGCTTTAGAAATTTCAATAAGTATTTGTGCTGTATCTTTTGCATTAATCAAACTAGGAGTTGGAATATCTTCTAAAAATATAAGAGCTTGTTTAAGTACTATTTTTGCTGAATATAAATTTTTATCATTCAATAAATCATAAATTTTATTTCTAAATGCAGCTGCAATGTTTAAATAAACTTCATTTTCTGTATTATCAGTTAAAACTTCTTTAGATATAAAATCTATTACTTCTTGCGCTTTTTCTAAATACTTTAGTTCACTATATGCATAGTATAGAGTTATTATTTTATCAGTATCTTCTTCATTTATAGTTGATGAATCTTTATTAAGTAAATAAGTTTTAAACATAAAAAAACTTTTATCAAGCATTTTTTTTGCATTTATATTATTTTTATTCCTAATTAATATTTTAGATAAATTTAAATATGCTGATATCTTATATTGTTTTGAATAAATTGTATTCTCAATTATATTTTCAGCCTCTTGAAAAAAACCTAATTTTGCATAAGAACTAGCAATCTTTTCATAAGCAGGCATTAAAAGTAAATCATTGTATGAATCTTCTAATAATTTTAAAGCTTTTGAAGAATAGGAAATGTCTGAAAAAGTATAATATTCTATTCTTGATTGATTATCATCTCCTAGTATTTTTTTATAGTTCTTTACATCATAGATAATAAGTGAATTAATATTTTTAATATTAATATCTTTTTCATTAATTTTTAAATACTTTTCAAAGTCATTTTTATTAGATAATAAATTTACTAATTTCTCATCTAAAGTATTATTTGTAAAAATTGGACTTAGTGACAAATCAGCTAAAGCTTTTTTTATGTGAAAAAAGTTAATAGTTTGGAGCTTGTTTTCTTTTTTATTAGCTTCTATTATTTTAGAAGCTAATAAGATTAAGTTCTTTTCAAATTCATCTGAATAAGATTGTTGTTTATACATTTTTTCAAGAATTGATAAACTTGTTGCTAAAATACTTTGTTTTCTAATGTCTTTAATAGTTTTAGATTCATCTATTAATTTAAAAGTCTTTATTATATATTTAATATCTTTTTCACTTATATCTAATTCATTAATGTATTCATTTAAATTATTACTTCTTGTATTATTTAGATTTATAAGTCCTATTTTTTTATGTGATTTATCTTTTAATAAAAAAACTCTTGTTATTTTTTTAGCAATTTTTGCTATTTTAATATTATCTTCTGGATTTTTAATCAAATCATTTATTTCTAAGTTTAAGAAACTTGCTAAATCTTTTTTTGATATATTATTAAAACTTAACATTGATGTAATTGGAGTAATAAATATTTTATTGTTTTTAAATAAAGAATAATCAGCTTTTAATTCAAGCCCTCTTAAAGCATCACCATCATTACCATCTAAAGAAAATAAAGTACAAGCACTTAAATCTTTGTTTTTGGGAATATTGTTTATCTTAAAATAACCTTCTTCATTTGTTAATGTCTCTGCGTTATAAATTGAATTATTACAACGAAGTGAAACACTTGCATTTTCTACTGCTGCATCAATAACTTTTCCTTCTATGCTTCTATATTCACTCTCTGGAGTTGAATTAGATCCTCCACAAGCCATAAAACTAAGGCTTGTTATTAGTATAAATATAATATTTTTTTTCATTTTCTCTCTTTTTTAATATTTGTATGATAGTTCAAACCAAATCTGTCTTCCTATTGAATAATGGTTTTGGTTATAGTTTTGTTTATTTTTTGTATTTAATAGATTTGTTACTTCAATGTTAAAATCAATATATTGTTTTTTCTTTAAAGCAAAAGAAAAATTAACTTTAGAATCAATAGTAAAATGATGTGGGATCTTTTCATCTTCATATTCATAAACTTTAATGTCTTTTTTATTCTTTAAGTCTTTTTTGATTCTTTGACCTTCAAGTCTTTTAATTCCAGTATATTTATCTCTATAATTTAAAGTATTAATAAAAGTAAGTTTTGTATTGATATCAAATAATTTATATTTAATATTATCAATGATTAAATTTAATTGAGCTTCTTGTGCTTCTTTTTGAATAGGAAGATTATTTGAATCAATTACTTTTCCCTTGTAAAATACTTTATTTTCGATACTTGTACTTTCATCTAAATTATAATCTGTAAAATTTGAAGAGTTTTCAAGATTATAAGCTGTTGAAAAAATATAATAAAATTCACTCTTAAAAAGTTTAATTGCATTATCATTTT
>JABSON010000113.1 GCA_013215915.1 Campylobacteraceae bacterium
AAGTAATTTAAAAATACTTTATAATATTTAAGAGATTAAGTAGATTTTAAGGTGGCGACTAGCAGCGAACGCAGAGCGTCGCTGAAGTCAAACGTTGTACTACACTATTGATTATTATAAAAATATATAACTTCTAGTAAGGAAAAACTTTGCAACAACATAATCAAAATAAAGTATCTATATTTATCTATCATTCAGGCATATATATTTATGCCTTTATATTAATAATTGCGGGAATAATTATTAATGAAGTTTCAAGTGAAACAAGCTTGCATAAATCAATTAAAATATCTGAAGAATATAATGATAATAATGGATATAAAGAAAATTCACTTGTTCATTTAACCGACATCATTAGCTCTCAAGGAATTGTAAGTGATAATGAATTTATTTTTAAACAAAAAAATATAATAGTTTTAAAAAAAACAGTTGAAATGTATCAATGGAAATTAAGATTAGGAAAACATTCTAGTTACCAAAAAGATTGGGAGTCTAGATATATTAACCATAATGATAAACTTCATAGAAATCCAATAAAAATAAGAAATCTTGGAATTTTTTATTATTATCCTAAATCAGTTCATATTGGTACAGTACCGCTTCCTATGCAAACCTTTAAATCTAGTTCTTATATCCAATTTCAATTAGAAGAGTCAATAAAAGATAATAGAAATCATCATTATATTTTTTTAGGTGGAGGAACAATAAATAGCCCTGACATAGGAGATATTAGGATTAGATATCAAGGGTATAAATCAAATCAAACTACTACAGTTTTTGCTACTTTTTCAAAAAATGGGCTATTGTTTAAAAATGATAAAAACTATACCTCATTTTATGGTACAAATTTATTTCAAACATTATATAAAGGAAATATTGACAATGTAATAGATGTATATATTGACAATGAAAATTCATATAAACAAATATTTAATCTTCTTTTATCGTTAGGTTTATTTATGACCTTTTTAAAATTTACAATCATAATATTCAATATGGCAAATCCAAAAGGTATTAAATCAAATATAAAAAAATATCCTACTCTTTTTTTAGTTATACTGATATCAATAATAGGAACCTATCTATTGAATAAAATCATACTCTTGGGAACAAGTTACTTTTAGGAGTGCAATAAACCATAGTAACTAATAAATAAATTATCTAATTTATCAGTTCGTTATGTCAATACAGCAAAATACTCGGAGAAAATAATATGAGAAAACTAAATGAATTGATATTGCAACCCTAAACAGGACAAAGAAATAATTATCTATGCAGCCATTTCGATTTGTAACATTTCCTCCTCAAAATTACTTGGTGACAAGTAATTAGTATAAGAATGTCTTCTTTTTCTATTATAAAAGATCTCAATATATTCAAACAACATTTCATTTGTTTTAGATTTATTTTTTAAACTTTCTTGATAAAAAAGTTCTGTTTTTAAAGTATTGAAAAAACTCTCAGCAACGGCATTATCCCAACAGTTCTTACTTCTACTCATGTTTTGAGTTATGTTATTTCTTTTTAACAATTCTTTAAAAGAATTTGATACATATTGTGTTCCTCTATATCTTTTCATTAATTGACCAACCAACTACTTTTCGTGAGTATAAATAATTACAGTGGCTAAATAAAGCCATCCTTATGTTGTTTGTATATAAGTTATATCACCAACATATTTTTCATCTGGATTGGATGCATAAAAATCTCTATTTAAAACATTTGGTGCTATTTCGTTATCATGTTTTGAATCAGTTGTATTCACAAATTTTCTTTTAATTTTTGCTTTTAGATTATAATATTTCATTATTTTAGCAATTCTTTTTCTTGAAACTATTACACCATAGTCATATTTTAACTCTGCTTTTATTCTTAATATACCATATCTTCTTTTTGATTTTATGAATATTTCTTTAACTAGTTCATATAATTTAATATCAATTTTATTTACATAAGCGCCATAAAAAGCCATGAATAATAACAACTCATACTGACATTTAATACTTTACACATTAGTTATATAGGGAAGTTCTTACGATTGATATTTAGCCAGACGTAATTTATAGAACTTCTTTTGCAAAGTACGATGTTGCTTTTTTGCGCGAAGCCTGCCCTTAGGGGCATAATATATCACGCTCTTGTTTAGCTATAACAAGCTCTCTTTTTACTCTTTTAAGTTCATCTTCTAAAGACTCTTTTCTTGTTGGTTCTTGAAATTCTTTTCTAGTTTTTGTTTGCCATCTTTTTCCCTTTTAGGTTTTTAGTTTAACATAGACTATATTTTCCTATGTCCTATTTAGGGTAGCAGTATCACTTAAAAAAGTCCTGTAATTAATGATAAGATATATAATAAAGCATCTACTGTAATTGATGAAATCATATTTAATTTAAAGAATACATAAATAAGTAAATTACTCTAGTATAGACTTAATAAATTTAGATATACTAATATAAAAATATAAAGTTTAAAATGAAAATATTATCAAAAAACTCTTCACTTGAAGAATCATTAGAAAAAATGACAAATACATTAAAAAGCGTTGGTTCAGAAATTACTTTTGCTGAAGAAAAACATCCTTTAACAAACTGTTATTCAGTTAACTTAAGTTCAAATGATGCACCTAAACATCTTTACTCAAATGGAAAAGGTACTTGTTCAGAAGCTAGTATTGTAAGTGCTATTGGTGAATATATCGAAAGATTACAAACAAATAACTTCTTTATTGAATTCTATATTCCAAATAGAGATGCATATCCTGATCAAAAAGTATTTTCTTTTGACGAAGAATATTTAGATAAAGATTTAGTTAAATTTTATAATAAAGATAATGAATTAACAGCTGAAGACTTTGTGGATTATCATAGTGATCACTTTGATAAAGTGGTATCTTTACCTTTTGTAAATTTATCAACAAACAAAAAAGCTTATTTACCTATTAACTTAACACATAACCTTTATGTAAGTAATGGACTAGCTACTGGAAATACTCCAAAAGAAGCTCAAGTTCAATCTTTAAGTGAAATCTTTGAAAGATATGTAAAAATTGAGATTATTAAAGAAGGATATGCACTTCCAACTTTCCCAAAAGAAGCTTTAAAAAACTTTACAAAACTAAATGAAGATATTAAAAGTTTAGAAGACTTAGGTTATATTATTGAAGTATTAGATTGTTCTTTCGAAGGAAAATTTCCTGTAACTGCAATTTCTTTAGTTAATCCTAAAACTTCAACTTTATTTGTATCATTTGGTGCTCACCCTATTCTAGAAGTATCACTTCAAAGAACAATGACAGAACTAATGCAAGGTAGAGATTTAAGTGATTTAGCTGCTTTTGAGAAACCAAGTTTTGATAGAGAACTAATTCAAACAAATTCAAATATTGAATCTCATTTTATTGACTCAAATGGTAAAATTGGTTTTGAATTTTTATCTGCCAAAAAAACATTCTCATATACTTCTTGGCCTTACAATGGAAGTAATACAGATGAAGAATATGACTATTTAATTAATATCACAAAAACTATGAAAAAAGACATTTACATTAGAGAATATAATTATCTTAATTTTTACTCTTGTCAAATAATAGTTCCAGGTGTATCTGAAGTTTATCCTTTAGAAGATATGATTTATAATAATACAAATGCTGGTAAATTAATTAGAGATATGGTATTAAACTTTAAAGAATATAATCCAGAAGAAATCTTAGATGCATTAGAATCATTTGATAATAACTTAAATGTTGAAAAATACATTGGCGTTATTTTCGCAAATAACTTTACTATTTGTGATTTTAAAGCACAATTAAATTTAATGCTTGGAAATTATGAAGAAGCAATTGAATTATTTGAAATGTCAACTCAACCCTTAGCTTACCTTTTATCTCAATTAGTAAGAATGTATTTAAATGAAACTTCTTGGGAAGATTATGAAGTTGCTTTAAATAATGTATTTACAAAAGAAAAAGTAGATCAAGCTACAAAAATCTTTAATGGTGAAGAAGATTTTACAAATGTTACATATCATCAAGATTATTTAAACATTCTTGATTTATATGATAGATTATGGATTAAAAAATTAAATAAATAATCTTATAGCTTAAAAGGGAGAAAATAGATAATAACTATTTTCTCCCTTTTTTTATGCTAGATTTTGTGAAAATACTAAAAATAACCATCCTATACTTTCACGTGAAGGACCTTTTGATCATAATATGTACATTTCTACTAAGAAATGCCCTCCTATAGCTAATTGAAATATTAATAAATAAAAACTACAAGTTGTCTGAATATATGGAAAATATATTGTAGATTTTACATGTAATTTTTATTCTATTAAAGAATATTCTTATTAAGAAATTAACACAAAATATTGAATAATAAAGTTAATTTTAAGTTTCAGGTGGATCAGCATGGATATTATTAAATTGAACTAAATAATCATTTTTTCTTGCTAGTTTACTTTACTTCTAAATTCCTGCAATAAGAATTGGTAATTATAAAATATATAAAGATAAAGATTCAAATGTACCTTTATTTTAAACGTATCTAATGAAATTAATGAAAACTTAAATTAGGTATTTGAGAACTTATAGAATAGTTGTACTTGAAGACTTGAGAATAGAAATTTTAAAGGAATTAGTTTTAGTTATAATATAGTAAATAGTGATGAAGAAAATGAAATAATAAAAGTCACAACTTAGAATTAAGAAAAAAAAGAGAGCTTTTAAACTCTCTTTTTCATTCAATTATATTTATAATTATTTAACTGTACCTAAAGGACAAATTTCTTTTTTATAAACATCATTTAATACTTGAGCTAAACCAGCATAAATTGCAACTAAACCACAAATAATACCTTCTGCACCAGCTATTCTTGTAAACATTACATTTCCTGTAAAATCTCCAAGTGCTAATAAAACAAATAAAATTGTTAATAGTCCAAATACTGCTTGTAATGCTTTATTAATTCTTAATGTTCCAATGAATAAAACACCTGTAAATAATGCCCACATAGATAAATAGAATCCCATTGCCATTTTAGTTGGAGCTTCCGCTAAACCCATTTTTGGTAATAAAATTAATGCAACTAATGTTAACCAAAATGCACCATATGCTGTAAATGCAGTTGTACCAAAAGTATTATTCTTTTTATATTCCATTAAACCTGCTAAAATTTGTGCAAATCCACCAAAGAATATTCCCATTCCTAAAATCATAGCATCCATTTCAGTAATACCTAAATTATGGATATTTAATAAAACAGTTGTTAAACCAAATGCACATAAACCTAAAGGTGCTGGATTTGAAGTTGTATCAACAACAGAAATTTGTGTAACGTTATTTTCTAATTTTTCTTGCATAGACTCTCTTTTTTAATTTTTCAAATCATTTTTATCTGAATCGTATGACATACTTATGACATTTTTACATTTTACTATAAAGTCTTCATAATTTATTTATCTTTTTACTAATAGTAACATAACTTGTACATTACTTTAAGTTTAAATTTATTGATATAGTACTAAATAAATATCAATATTAATAAATATTGATAAAATACATACGAAATTAAAAAAATAAATTATTTTTAATCATTATTAAAATTATTTATCTAAAGTTATATCTTAATTCAGAGATTAATTTTCCTATCACTTTTTATAACAGATTCTTAAAATTTAGAAATAAAAGATATATATAGATTTTGTTCAGAAAAATTATTGATATAAATCAATGCATTAAAATTCATTTTTTAATATATTTACACAAATTAAAGGATAAATTATTTCATTCACATTTATACATCTTATTCATTTTTTCTCAGTATTTATATATGGAGGCTTTTTATTTGTTGATAATTTATTTTTATCAAAAATGTCTTCTTCTTTAAATGAAGAAGAAAGCAAAAAAGCAAGAGAAGCAATTATGCAGCATGTTAGAAAAGTTGTTCCTTGGTCTTTATTAGTTGCTGTTGCTTCAGGAATATATTTAATTATACAAGTATTTGGTCCTATTGAAAACAATAGTTTAAGTTCATTTCAAATAATGTTAAGTCTAAAATCTTTTCTAGGTTTATGGTTAGGTATTAGAGGTTTTAATCAAAAATTCTTTAAAATAAATCCTTTTTTATTTAAAGGACATTTATTTCCATTTGTTTCTGTAATTATAATAATCTTTATTTCACAAACTATGTATATACAATAGATATAGTTACATTAAAAAAGTGCTTATTGCTTCTGAACACAAGCACTTTTAACTTATTCTTCGATTCATAGGATTTTAAAAGCGCTCATAATTAGTAAAAAGAGTCTTGATCCTATTGTTAATAATATTTCTAATTTATTTAAAGTGAGAACTAAAGTATAATAATTTTGCACTTATGGCCTCAAAACTACTAGCGACAAAAAAAGAGAAGTACTTAAAATTATGTCAATAATTTTAGAAACTGAATATATTAAAATAACAGACCACAAAACTTTTTTTAAATATAAATAAAAAGTCAATAGACAAAAATTAATATTATTGCGTTAATATTTTTAACTGGAAAAGATCTTCTTAATAATTTGATTGAGATAAGCTCTAAAGGAATATTTACAATTATGATTAATTAAGCCATGAAAAAAGTACTTATTATAGTGTAATGATAAAGCCATTATAACTGTTACTTTTATTCCAATTATATTACTTATAAAAATCCAAGTAAAAATAGTAATATAAGAAAAGATCTTAAAATAACTACAAAATAGTATTAAGTTCACTTGTAATTAAGTACTTCTTTAAATGCTTATAAATTAAAAAGATAGAAAATAAAGAATACAATTTGATATTCTGGATAGAATTAATTTATTTATTTTTCTTTTAAAATAAATTATTTTGTTATACTAATACAAAAGAGATAATATTCTAAAAGGAACAGAAATGATTGATATAATAAAAGAAATAAAAAAAATAAAAAACACCTCTTCTTCTCAAGATGATGTTTTTTATCAAGCTATGGAGGAAGTATTACTTTCAATTGCCCCACTATTTAAAACTGATGACATTTATGAAAAAAATGCAATTATCAAACGATTAGTTACTCCAGATAGAGTAATAAAATTTAAGGTTACTTGGTTAGATGATAATAATAAAATGCAAGTTAATACTGGATATAGAGTACAGTTTAACAATGCATTAGGACCATACAAAGGTGGTTTACGTTTTCATCCAAGTGTAAATGAAGGAATTCTTAAGTTTTTAGCATTTGAACAAGTTTTTAAAAATGCACTTACAGGTTTACCTATTGGTGGAGCAAAAGGGGGAAGTGATTTTGACCCAAAAGGAAAAAGTGATTTTGAAATTATGAAATTTTGTTCTGCTTTTATGACAGAATTACATAAGTATATTGGGCCTAGAATTGATATTCCAGCAGGAGATATTGGTGTAGGAGGAAGAGAAATTGGTTACTTGTTTGGTGAATATAAAAAAATAACTTCTTCTTTTGAAGGTGTATTAACTGGAAAACCATTTATGTTTGGTGGATCGCTTATGAGAACTGAAGCTACAGGTTATGGTGTAATATATTTTACAGAAGCAATGTTGGAAATGGAAAATAAAGAGAGTTTAAAAGGAAAGATTTGTACAGTAAGTGGAGCAGGAAATGTTGCTATTCATGCTATTGAAAAACTTTTAGAATTAGGTGCAATTCCTGTAACTTGTACAGATTCAAAAGGAACTATATATGATAAAAAAGGTATAGATTTAGAACTTTTAAAAGAATTAAAACTAATCAAACGTTTAAGTTTAAAAGAATATATCAAAAAGCACCCAGATGCTAAATATATTCCTACATCAGAATATCCAAAAGATGGTCATGCGGTATGGTTTATTAAAGCATATGCTGCATTTCCTTGTGCAACACAAAATGAATTAAGTATAAGTGATGCTAAAAAACTTATTGAGAATGGATGCATTTGTGTAAGTGAAGGTGCAAATATGCCTTCTACATCTGTAGCTGTTGATTTATTTATTGAAAATAAAATTTGTTTTGGACCTGCCAAAGCTGCAAATGCAGGGGGAGTTGCTGTTAGTGAATTTGAAATGAGTCAAAATGCTTCAATGCAAAAATGGAGTTTTGAAAAAGTAGATGACAAACTAAAAATTACAATGAAAGAAATATGTAAAAGAGTTGCATTAACAGCAAGAGATTATGGTGTAGCTGGTAATTATGTTGATGGAGCTAATATTGCAGGATTTAAAAGAGTTGCTGATGCAATGATTGCGGAAGGCATTTAAACTAAATATTGTAGACATCAGTTATTAAGAATATGGCTACGGAAAAGATAAGAGTTTCGTTAAATACATATAATAAATATTTCATTGAAATAAAAAGATAAATTAAAGTTTTTAGGTAAGATATTTAGGAACTTAAAGTATCTTAATATCAGATGGAAAACAAATATATTAACAGATGGTTTTATAACAAGACCATCTGTAATTTCTTTAGTTTTTACAAAATAAGAAGTGATACACTTAAGTAAAATAGGTACTTTAGTTGTTTTACACTCATATATAGCATTTACTTGATACTACAGAAGTAGATTTTCAAACAGATTCAATTATTTAATCTTCCAGTTCTAATTTAATAGTGATTACTGCAAGTATTACAAATAAAACACATAAAGAGAATATAATCTTTTTAGGAATTCTAAATTTATCTAAAAAACTTAAAATATAATATTATAAATAGGCAGTTTTAACTTT
>JABSON010000114.1 GCA_013215915.1 Campylobacteraceae bacterium
TTCTTTTACACTTGATGTATTTAAAGATAAAGATAAAGATTTAAGTTCTTTAATCATTAATATATTTATCTTTTTTATATCAGAAATGGTTTTTTTTAAATTTATATAATATTTAAGATTTTTTCTAAGTATAAAGTCTTTTTCCTATTTACTGAGAAAAATTTTTAACTCTTGAATATTATTAATTTTATAGTTATAATTTTATTTCTAGGATAATATCAATGTAATGTGAAAAATTGGGTAGTTGAATTTTATTTGAGAGAGCTAAACTATTTATATAAAAAAGAGAGTTTCCTCTCTTTTTTAAAGGTTATTATAAAGCAGTAACGTTTTCTGCTTGAGGTCCTTTTTGACCTTCACCGATTTCAAAAGTAACTTTTTGACCATCTACTAATGAAACTCTGTCATAACCATTACTGTTAATTTGTCTATAATGTACGAATACATCTTTTCCACCATCTTCAGGTTCGATAAAACCGAAACCTTTTTCACTATTAAACCATTTTACTGTTCCGTTTTGTGCTGTTGCCATTTTTATTCCTTGAATTGTATAAATATCTTATTTCTAAGACTGTGAAAATATAAAATGGAGTATTCTTTAGATCTTAGTACTTTTACATATTTAAAACTATAGATGAACTCAAAATCATCTTTCAATGCAAGCATTATAACAGAAATAGATTTAATCTAATATTTTTTTTTTAAATTAATCACCTTATTCTAGGATAATTTTGAAATTTCTCAATTTAAATTATGATTTTAACTCAAATGCTGTGTTTAAGAATGGAAAAGTACTCTTTTCTAGATATTTCTTTTGCACCTAATGATTCTAAATGATCATTATGAACTTGACAATCTATTAATGTAATTCCATTGTTTTTTGCTTGTTGACATAAGTGATAAAAGGCTACTTTCGAAGCATCACGTTCAAGTGAGAACATACTCTCTCCACAAAAAACATTATTTATTAAAATTCCATATAATCCACCAACTAATTTATCATCTAAATAACATTCTATAGAAAAAGCATAATCTAATTTATATAAATTATAATAAGCTTCAATAAATTCTTCAGATATCCAAGTATCATCTTCATGTTTTCTTTTTATATTTGAACAGTTTTTTATTACTTCTAAAAAGTTTTCATTTGATTTAATAGTATAATTCTTATTCTTTATACTCTTTTTTAAACTTTTTGATACTTTAAATTCTTCTGGTTTTAATACCATACGTTTTTTAGGACTATACCAATGAATATGGTTGTTTTCATCTATAAACCAAGGGAATAAACCAGATTTATATGCATTAATAAGTCTTTGTGGGTGAAAGTCACCACCAATAGCTACTAAATCGTCACCCATCATCTCTAAGGTAGGGAAGTCAAAGTTCAATTCATCTAAAAGGTATATTAAGTTTTTTTTATCTAATAATTTCATATTTTTATTTTATCAAAATATATTAAAAAATAAATAATATAAGGTAAATAATATATTTACCACATTATATGCATTTCTTAATATTTAATTAAGTAAGAAATCATTATAATTCAAAAATGTAAAATAATAATAATTAATACAATTTAATTATTATTACTATCAATACTAAGGACCTACATGAATAATATCTCAATTAAAGCAAAACTATTACTTGTAACATTTATTACAATTATTGGTTTTTCGATTGTTGTTTTTTTTAATCAACATTCAAAAAATACGTTAAGTGAACTTAATCATATTCAATTTTCTGTTGAAAAACTAGAAATTGAAATTTTGAACTTAAGAAAACACGAAAAAGATTTTCTTGCAAGAAAGAATTTAAAATATCTAAATAAATTTGATTCTACTTTTAATAAATTATTAGTAGAAAAGAATATTATTAAAAATTTTTTAATAACTGAAAACTTGTCTCAAAATGAAATTAATGAGTTTGATTTAATTGTTAATAAATACAAAAGATATTTTCATTTATTAGTTGAATCTCAAAAAAAGATTGGTTTAAATCATAAAGATAATTTGTATGGTGATTTAAGAAAAAATGTTGCAAAAGTACAAAATGCAGCTAAAAGTTCTAATAATTATGAATTATTATCAATTGTATTTGATTTAAGAAAACAAGAAAAAGATTTTATGCTAAGAAAAGATTTGAAATATGTTAATTCTTTTAAACTTAAAATTAATAAATTATTATCAAATGAAAGATTACTAACTCCTGTATTAAGAGATTATTTACTTTCATATAAAAGAAGCTTTTTAGCTTTAATAGAAGAAGAACATTTACTTGGTTTAAATAGTAAAAGTGGATTAAAAGGTGAAATGAGAAAAACTGTTCATCAAACTGAAATTGTTATTAAGAGAATGATTCATAGTTTAGAAAAAAATATTTCTGATAAATCATCATCTTTAGCTTTTTATAATTTAATAATTGCCGCAAGTGTTATATTTTTAATTGCTTTAATTATTTACTTTATTTCAAAGAATATTATTTCTTCATTAAAAAATTTCCAAGAAGGCCTATCTAGCTTTTTTGCTTATTTAAATAGAGAAAGTACAATTATTAATGAATTAAAAGTAAGTGGTAATGATGAAATTGCTGATATGGCACAAACTGTTAATTCAAATATTAAAAAAATCCAAAAAGATTTAGATCAAGACAGAATTATTATTAAAGAGACGATTCATGCTTTAGCAGAATATGAACAGGGTGACTTCTCTTTAAAAATTAGGGAAGTATCTTCAAATCCTGCACTTAATGATTTAACTTCTGTTATTAATAACATGAGTACAAATTTAGAGAAAAATATTGATATTATTTTAGATGTATTTAAAGACTTCTCAAATAATAATTATACAAAACAAATTTCAACTTCTGAAATTAAAGCACACTTAGAAAAATTAGCTTTAGGTGTTAATGGCTTAGGTTCAAATATTTCACTTTTACTTAAAAAATCTTTAGAAATTGGTATTACTTTAGATAGTTCTTCAAATGAATTAATTTCTAATGTTGATACATTAAATTCTTCATCAACAAAAGCTGCTATGTCTTTAGAAGAAACTGCTGCTGCTTTAGAAGAAGTTACAAGTACTATTATTTCTAATGCAAATAATGTACAGCAAATGAGTACTTATGCGAATGAATTAAATGTATCTGCTAGATCAGGACAAGAATTAGCTCTAAATACAACTCAAGCTATGGAAGACATTACAAAACAAGTTACATTTATTAATGAAGCTATATCAATTATTGATCAAATTGCATTCCAAACAAATATTCTTTCACTTAATGCGGCCGTTGAAGCAGCAACAGCTGGTGAAGCTGGTAAAGGATTTGCAGTAGTTGCACAAGAAGTACGAAATCTTGCCTCAAGATCAGCTGAAGCTGCTAAAGAAATAAAAGATTTAGTTGAAGCGGCAACTGTTAAAGCAAGTGAGGGTAAAAATATTTCTTCTGAAATGATTACAGGTTATGATTCATTATTAGAAAATATTTCAAAAGCTACACATAAAATTGATGAAATTTCAACTGCTAGTAAAGAACAAGAAACTGCTATTACTCAAATTAATGATGCAATTAATAGACTTGATCAACAAACTCAAGAGAATGCCTCAATTGCAGCTAAAACTCATGATATTGCAATTTCTACTGATAAAATTGCAAAAGAGATTGTAGATGATGCTATGAATAAAGAGTTTATAGGAAAAGAAAAAATAAACTTATCTGTTAAATCATTTGATAATAAAAGTTCAAAACCTCAAAGTCGAAGTATTAAAACAAAAAGAACAGAGCCTAGAAAAGTAAGTTCTCCAAAAATTGTTTCAAATAGTGATGTAGATGAGTGGGAAAGTTTTTAGATAAAACAAATAAAAAGAGATTTAATCTCTTTTTATCCTCTTCCTAAAGCTAAAACATCTGAAATGCTTTTATACGAATATTCTTCGAACTCTTTATTTTTTTTACCTATACATACCATAGCCATTCTATCAGCTAATTCATTACCTTCAATACCTGCATGAGCTTTTACATGAGCTAAAGTAATTTCATTTTGGATTTCATTATATAAATTATGAGCTTCTTTAATTAGTTCAAGATTTTTAATCTCACCACCTTTTTTACTCCATCCTTTACTTTTCCAAGAATAAGCCCATTTTGAGATACAGTCAATGCTATATTTTGAATCTGAATATATAAATTTGTTTTGAGCATTTGATTCTTTTGCTAATAATAAAGCTTTATATAAAGCTTTTAACTCAGCCGTATTATTAGTTCCTTTTTCTTCATACTCACCATATAATAATATAGGTAAATCATTGTCATTATATACAGCTAATCCAGAACCAGATTTACCTGGATTATTTGAACAAGCACCATCACAATATATTTTAATTTGATTTGAATTTATATTTGTATGTACTTTTTCTTCTTTTTTAATATTATTATTTACAGAGTTTTCATTTACTTGAGCTTTTTCACTTTGAGCTAGTTTATTTGAAAATTCTTTTAATTCTTTATAGTTTTTTACTATTAAATCTTGAGCTTTTAAAGCAAACTTACCTTTTAATAAAATAAGTAGATTTCTTTGTTCAACAGATAAATCTATATTTAAAATATCTTCTTTAAAGTTTTCATTTAAAGGAAAATCTATATTTAGTAACATTGCTTGTGTTTTATTAATTTCATTGTTTACTGCTATTAATTCTATAAAATCTGTGTTAATTAACATTCTCATCCTAAATTTTTGACAATTATAACAAAATAAATAAAATAGATGATTTAATTCTAATATTTATAAGCTACTCATAGCTTATAATCTATATATTTGCTATACTTGCAAAAAAACATAGGTTAATAATATGGCAGAAAAATTTACAGTTGAAGAAAAATCTAAAGTTCTAGATTTTCTTTTTCTAAAACTAGACACTTGGTCTAAAAAAACAATAAAACAAAGATTACAAACTTCTTGTATTTTAGTTAATAATGAATATGTTACACAACATGACTTTAGACTTAATATTGGAGATATTGTAGAAATAGGAACAAATAAAAGAACTTCTGTTGATACATTAAAAAAACTAGAAATAATATATAAAGATAATGATTTAATAGCTATTAATAAACCTGCTGGTTTATTATCAGTTTCAAGTGAACAAGAAACTAAAAAAACTGCATTACATATCTTAAAAAAACAATTATCAACATCTAATAAAGAGATTAAACTATGGCCTGTTCATAGACTAGATAGAGATACATCAGGTATTTTATTATTTGCTACTTCAAAAGAGATGAGAGAAGCTGTTATGGATAATTGGCCAAAAGCCAATAAAACATATTTAGCAGTAGTTGAGGGTAAAGTTAAAAAGAAAAAAGATACGATAACTCAACCTTTAAGATTAGATGAAAAGATTTATAAAATGCATGTAGGTGAACATGAAGATGCTAAGTCTGCAATTACTCATTATTCTTTTGTAAAAGAATCTAAAAAAAGAACTTTATTAGAAGTAAATATTGAAACAGGAAGACAGCATCAAATTAGAGCTCATTTATCTTGGATGGGTAATGCAATTGTTGGTGATCAAAGATATGGCAAAGAGGGATCTAGAATGGGATTACATTCTAAAAAACTAAGTATTCTAAATCCTAAAACTAATAAAAATATTACTTTTGAAATAGATGCTCCAAAAGACTTTTACTTACTGTTAACTTAAGTTTGATAATATAATTTTTGTGTTTAAGTTTTAAATTACTTGCACACTAATTACACAGTATTGTGTTAGAATTTTATAATTTAAAAAATGGAGTTATATTATGCAAAATAAAAAAGTTGCCCTTATTGCAATTTTTAGTTTATTATTAGTTTTTATTGGTGGTTTTTACGCTTATAAAAACAATGAATCATCTAAATATGAAACAATGGCAAAAGAAAAAGCAGCACTTTATGAAAGACCTTATTCTTATTCAATAGGTCCAAAAGATGCAAAAGTTACTTTAGTAGAGTTCTTTGATCCTGCTTGTGCTACTTGTGCTCAATTTCACCCTTATGTAAAAGAAATAATGGCTGAAAATAAAAATGATATTAGATTAGTTTTAAGATATGCAACTTTTCATAAGAACTCAAATTATGCAGTTAAAATGTTAGAAGGTGCTAGAGAACAAGGTAAATTTGCTGAAACTCTAGAATTTATGTTTAAAACACAAAGATATTGGATAGATGGGCATACTGTTAATGCTCAAAAATTATGGTCTATGTTAGCAAAAACTGGATTAGATATGGAAAAATTATCAAAAGCTATGGAAAATCCTAAGTATGATGAAATTGTACGTCAAGATTTAGCTGATGCAGAAGCTTTAGGTGCTAGAAAAACACCTTCATATTTTGTAAATGGTAAACCCTTAGTTTCTTTTGGATTAAATCAGTTAAAAGAATTAATTAATCAAGCATTATAGATTATTTAAGAAGTTTATTTATAAATAAATAAGCTTCTTTTCTTTATAATATTTTATGAAAATATTATCCATACTCATTTTACTTCTTTTAAATTTACACTCAAAAATTATTAAAGCTTCTTATATTATTAATACAAAAGAAATTGTTAGCGATTTTGTATTTAATAATAAATATTTATTTATAGCAAATATTAAAGGTTCAATTGAAATCTTTGATTTTCAAAGTAAAAAAATGATTAATGAAATCATTTTTCCACTTGAAAAAACTCTTAAAGGTAAAAATGTACGAAGCAAAATTTTATCAATTGATGAATTAAATAATAAACTATTAATAGTTCGAGCTAGTATTAAACCTTATAGAGAAGTATGGCTTTATGAAAATAGAATTCTTAAAAAAATTATCTCATTAGAAGATAAACTTAGTATTAAAGAAGCTAGATTTGTATCATCAGAAAAAATAATATTATCTTCTTTAGGAAATGAACTTATGTCTTATGATTTAAATGAATCTTATATGTCTTATAAAAGACAAATTGAAGAGAGTTATTTTAATGATATGGAATTAAGCAAAGATAAAAAAACACTTGTTAGTGCATCTGAGAGTGGAATAGTTTCGCTAATTGATGTAAAAAGTGGAGATGTCTTAAAAACTTTCTCTAGTGAAAATGTTGATAATATTTATAAATTAGCTTATGTTAAAGGTACTATTATTACTGCTGGAAAAGATAGACGAGTAGGTGTTTATCAGAAAAATGAAAAAGCTTATCATCTTAAATCTAACTTTTTTATATATTGCGTAGCTTTAAGTCCAAGTGCTTTGACTGGAGTTTATACCAAAGATGAAGATTCTAATTTAGAAGTGTTTAGCCTAAAAAGTAAAAAGTCCTTATATACTTTAGAAGGACATTTTGCAGTAGTAGATAATATTAAATTTATTAATGAATATGAACTCTTTTCCTCAGGTGCTGAAAAAAAGATATTTTACTGGAAGTTAAAATAGTTTATAAATATGTTTTTGTAAATGAGATTAGTTCTTTATTATAAAAATCTAATACTTTTAATGCTTCTTCATATTTATTTGTGCCCTTTAATGATTCGCTTTTCCAAATAGCATATTCTCTTTTTTTAATTATTAATATAAGTTTTTGTTTCATATAAAATCCTTTATTTAGGACTTTAGCAGTAATTATAATTAAAAGGAAAATATATGTCATTTTGTTATCTTTTTATATTTTTTTATTACTTTTTTAACTTCTTGTAGTAAATATATAGATGCATCAATCTCAACTTTTCTAATAGCAACACTCTCTACATTACAACCAAGTGGAATATTTCTTTTTATTGCAAATTTATATAGTTCTTCAAAAATATATAAACAAACATTTATAGACTCTTGTAAAATATCTTTTGAGTCTATTAAATCTTCTTCTAAATAATTAGGGATATTAATACCTAACCACTTCATAAACTCTAAAGTTTTTAAAGATCCACAGGGTGTTAAAGTTATTATAATTGGAACTAATTCTATATTATTGTCTTTTGCATATTTGGCATAATCACTTAAAAATATTTTAGTAGCTTCAAGGTTATAAACACACTGAGTGATAAAATACTCACAACCTTTAGATATCTTTGAAAAAACTCTTAAATGCTCTTCTTTGGTACTTGTATGACGCTCAGGAATAGTAATACCACCTAAGAATAAGTTTTTATTAATATCTTTTTTAATTTTATAAGCTTCTTTAATTGTAATATTAATTTTTTGATTTTTAGAAGCTGCTCCTACAAATACTGAATAATTGTTTTTATTTTTATTCGTTTCTTCCAAATATTTTCTAAATTCTTTTTTAGTATATTTTCCTACAGATCTATAAATTATACTAGGTACTTTTAATTCTTTTAAATATTTATTTTTATAAACATAAGGATCAATTGTTTTAATATAAGAAAAAGGTCTAACTTCATTTGTTCTCTCACTCTCATCTTGAATATCATATAAAACTAAAGCATCAATATCAAGTTCTTTTATTCTTTGAATATGTTTTGACGCAATAAGTTTTATTTCTTCTTTATTATTAGTACTTTTAGGTGGTGTAATCCCATATAAAAGAATACCAAAGTCTTTATTTTTTAATTTTTTCCTTAACATCTTAATTCCTAATATCTATTTTCTTTAGATAATACATAAGTATTTTTAAAATAATATAAAAGAAAATAAATTATTTTATTATTTAAC
>JABSON010000115.1 GCA_013215915.1 Campylobacteraceae bacterium
AATAAAATCAGAAATTGCAAAATCTGAAAACAAAGAATGGACATTAGAAGATACAGCTTCTTCTCTCGGAGTTGCTGAAATTACTGTACGAAAAGACATAGCTCTCGCAAAGGAAATAGAAAATGACCCCTCAATTAAAGAATCTAAAAATAAAAGAGAAATAATAAATGATTGTAGAGATCTATTTGAAGATTATTTTCCAAAATATACATGGAAAGATTTAGAATTTAATATCACATATACAAAAGATGATTATAAAATTATAATTAGCAAAATTAAAAAAAATAGAAATATTGAAATTAAAATATGTGAAGAAATATTAGATATTCAAAGACAACTTAAAAGTGATTTTAGAAAATTTAAAAGAAATAGAGAAAAGAATAGAAAAGAACATTCTGGATCGTACCATGAACTAATGACTTTTTATTATTTTCAAGAAGAATGTATTACTTTAAATCCGAAATTAAATGATCTTTTTGCAACATCAATATTTATACCGGCAAGTAGATCATTTTTTGCAAGTTTACAGAAGAATATTTTTTCTTTCTTAGCTCAAAATATTGAAATTGATACATTTGTAAAAGATTTTGGATCATCATATGAAAGTGCAAAAAATCTTTATAATGAATTTGGTATATCAAAAAATAAATCTAGCATAAGTAAAAAAATTTCAGAAATAATGAATAAAATACTTAATGGAAACTACGAGTATAAAGATGAAAAAGATTGGATTAATTCAAATTATGGAAAAATTAATCTTTCAAATGCATCATCAGGACAACAAGAAGCACTTCCAATGTTGTTAATTTTTTATATTTATTCCTTTCGTCGTGTTAATAATCTTACTTTTTATATTGAAGAGCCAGAAGCACATTTATTTCCAACATCTCAAAAACATATTACGCAGATAATTGCATTACTCTATAATAATGGCGCGGATAATTTTATTACAACACACAGTCCTTATATTTTAACAGCACTAAATAATTTAATTCTTGCATATGATATAAAAGAGAAAAAAGGGTCAAAAGCCATAGATTCAATTGTTGATGAAGAAATGTGTATAAATTTTGATGAATTAGAAGCATATACTATAGAAAATGGAGTATTAATCTCTATTAAAGATAAAGAGGAAAGATTGATAGGTATCAATATTATTGATTCAGTATCAGATGACTTTTCAAATGATTTTGATAAATTATTATCAATAAGTATGAAAGATGATTAAACCTTGTAATGAATATAATCAAAATAAAATTATAGTAGCGGAAGAAAATAAAAAAAAGTTTGTAATTAAAAATAATTCTCAATTATTTGTTAATAAAGTTCAAGTTGATGGTTGTTATATTAAAACAGGAATAAGATGTGATTTTCTATTTGAAATTTTTAATAACCTTGAGTTATCAGAAGTTTATTATGTTGAGCTAAAAGGTACTCATATTGAACATGGGATTGAACAATTAGAAGCTACTATTAACCATTGTAAAGGTATTCATTCTGGAATCAAAAGAAATTGCGCATTAGTAATCTCAAAATATCCAAAAGCTAGTACTAGTTCCCAAATTCTAAAGAAAAAGTTTTTGACAAAAACTTCAGTACAATTAAAAATAGAATCTAAAATATGTACTCAAATAATTTAGATTCTATTTAAATATTAATTATATTTATCTCTTAAATTTATAATGTCATATATTAATCTTGATATTATTTTAGCACCTAAATTATTCTCATCAAATAAAGGATTAAACTCTGTAATATCTAAAAGTTTGATTTTTCGTCCATATTTTTTAAATAAATATTCTAAAACTTCATAGATTATTTCTAAACTTAAACCCTTAGAAGCAGGAGCAGATACTGCTTTTAAAATGTAAGAAGAAATCACATCGGTATCAATAGTAATATATATGTTTTTGTGGTTTTTAAGGAATTTATCTAAATATTTTTTAATTCTTTTAATATGTAAAAGATTCATTTTATTATCTTCTATATATTTTACATTTAGTTCTTTTGCTTTTTTAAATAAAGCTTTTGTATTTGAACTTGTGGCTATTCCTAAACACATATATGAAAACTCAGTATTATCTTTTTTACATAAAGATGATATTTGTTCAAATGGAGTTCCAGAAGTTGCTTCATCATTTAATCTTAAATCAAAGTGTGCATCAAAGTTAATAATTGCTATGTTTTCTTTTTTTACTTTATGAAGTCCTAAAAAAGAAGCATATGCAGTTTCATGCCCTCCTCCTAAAATTAAAGGAAAATGATTATTTTTTAATAAATTTTCAACATGTTCAGAAAAATATTCTTGGTTTTTTTCTAAATTTTCATCTGCTATAAACTTTCCTCCATCATATAATCTTGTATTTTTTAAATGATAAGCTAAATTTCCCATATTAGTTTTTAGAATATCACAAGCATTTGCTGCACCTAATCTTCCTTTATTTCTTTTAACTCCTTCATCACAGTCAAAACCTAAAAGAACCAGGCCTTTTTCTTTTTGATAAGGAGCTTTTATAAACTTTATTTTTTGATGAAATCTAAATCCATCTTTTCCATCTTCTTTATCTATTCGTCCTGTCCATAATTTTTTATTAGGCTTTTCATACATTTACTTTTTCTCCTTGGAAAACTGAATAATGTAACACTCTTGGATTATATGAACAAACTAAATCTCTAGGATGAGATATATCCCATATACAAAAATCAGCATCAAATCCTACTTTTAATTCGCCTTTACTATTTTGTAAATTTAAAGCTTTAGCAGCATTTTTAGTAACTCCTAAAAATACTTCATCTACTTTTAATGAAAACATTACAGCTGCCATATTCATCATAAGTAATAATGAACATAAAGAAGAAGTTCCAGGATTTAAATCACTTGCAATTGCAATTGGAACATTATATTTTCTTAAAAGTTCTATTGGTGGTTTTTGAGTTTCTCTTAAAAAGTAATAAGCGCCAGGTAATAAAACGGCAACAGTTCCACTTTTTTGCATATTTATAATTGTAGATTCTTCTGTAAATTCTAAGTGATCAACAGATAAAGCATTATATTCACAGGCTAAATCACTAGCTCCCATAGATGAGAATTGTTCTGCGTGTAGTTTTACATTTAAATTAAATTCTTTTGCTTTATCAAATACTTTTTTAACTTGCGCTACTGAGAAAGCTAAATGCTCACAATAAGCATCTACACAAGTAATAAGTCCTAAAGCATTAACCTCAGCAAACATAACATCACAAATATAATCAATATAAGCGTCTGTTTCATTTTTATATTCAGGTGGAACAGCATGAGCTGCTAAAAATGTTTTCTCTATATGTATAGGAAAGTTCTCTTCTAGTTTTTGAGCAACTTTTAACATTTTAATTTCATTCTCTAAGTCTAAACCATAACCTGTTTTAATTTCTATAGTTGTAACACCATCTTGTATTAAAGTTATTAATCTTGATTTTGACTCTTGATATAATTCATCAAATGAAGAAGCTCTTAAACTTTTAATACTAGAAGCTATTCCTCCACCATTAGAAGCTATTTGAGAATATGATACTCCATTTAATCTATCTTCAAACTCATTAGTTCTATTACCTGCATATACTAAATGTGTATGACAATCTATTAAAGATGTACTTATTAATCTATTATTTACATCATATATATCTTTTGAAGCAGATTGTGTAAAATTAGACATCTTATCAATTTTGGCTATTTTATTATTTTTTACTGCTAAAAAACTATTCTCAAGCACCTCTATTACATTGTTCTTATTTATTATTGTTATTCTTGCATTAATCCAGACTTTATCAAATTCTTCCATATTAACTCTTTTTTAATAAATTTTAATCTAATTGTATTGACAATTAAACTATTTGTATATATAATTGTAACATAAGAAATATAAATCACAAAATAAAAGGCTAATTATGAATGGAAAAAGAATTATAAGAGCGTCAAGAGGAACAACTTTATCTGCAAAATCTTGGATGACAGAAGCTCCTTTAAGAATGTTAATGAATAATCTTGACCCTGAGGTTGCGGAACGTCCTGAAGACTTAGTTGTATATGGTGGAATTGGTAAGGCTGCTAGAAACTGGGAGTGTTATGACAAGATTGTTGAAGTTTTAAAAAGATTAGAAAATGATGAAACTTTACTTGTTCAATCTGGTAAACCAGTAGGTGTATTTAAAACACATGAAAACGCACCTCGTGTATTAATTGCTAATTCTAATATTGTTCCATATAAAGCAACTTGGGATACATTTAATGAACTTGATAAAAAAGGTTTAATGATGTATGGGCAAATGACAGCTGGTTCTTGGATCTATATAGGATCACAAGGAATTGTTCAAGGTACTTATGAAACATTTATGTCTATGGCTAAAAAGCACTTTGGCGGGACACTTGCTAAAAGATGGATCTTAACTGGTGGTTTAGGTGGAATGGGTGGAGCTCAAACTCTAGCTTCTACAATGGCAGGTGCTTGTATGTTAGCTGTTGAATGTGATGAAACAAGAATTGATAAAAGAATTGAATCTAAGTATTGTGATTACAAAGCTAAAACTCTAGAAGAAGCACTTGATTTAATTAAAACAGCTATATCTGAAGATAGAGTTATATCTGTTGGTTTATTAGCTAATGCTGCTGATATTTTCCCAGAAATTCTAAAAGGTGATTATTTACCTGATGCAGTAACAGATCAAACTTCAGCACATGATCCTTTAAATGGTTATTTACCTATTGGCTGGGATATGGATAAAGTAAGAGAATTAAGAATCTCAAATCCTGATTTAGTTGTTAAAGAAGCAAAAGACTCTATGGCTGTACAAGTAAGAGCTATGTTAGGATTCCATGAAAAAGGAATTGCAACATTTGATTATGGTAATAATATTAGACAAATGGCTTTTGAAGTAGGTGTAGAAAACGCTTTTGATTTTGAAGGTTTTGTACCTTTATATATTAGAGATTTATTTTGTGAAGGTACTGGTCCATTTAGATGGGTAGCCTTATCTGGTGATCCTGAAGATATTTATAAAACAGATGCAAAAATGAAAGAACTTTTCCCAGATAATAAACCTTTACATACTTGGTTAAATGGAGCAAGAGAGAAAATACAATTCCAAGGTTTACCTGCTAGAATTTGCTGGATAGGAGCTGGAGATAGAGCTAAAGCTGGACTTGCTTTTAATGAAATGGTTAAAAGTGGTGAGTTAAAAGCTCCTATTGTAATTGGACGAGATCATTTAGACTCAGGAAGCGTTACTTCTCCTAATAGAGAAACAGAAGGTATGAAAGATGGTTCTGATGTAGTTTCAGATTGGCCTTTATTAAATGCACTTCTTAATACTGCTGGTGGTGCTACTTGGGTATCACTTCATCATGGTGGTGGAGTGGGAATGGGATTCTCTCAACACTCAGGTATGGTAATACTTGCAGATGGAAGTGATGATTCAGCTAGAAGATTACAAAATGTTCTTACTAATGATCCAGCTACTGGTGTTATGAGACATGTTGATGCAGGTTATGATTTAGCTATTAAAAAAGCTAAAGAAGAAAACTTAGATTTACCCATGATGAAAGAGAGCAAATAATATGTTTACATTAAATTTAGTTCCAGGAACACTTACACTTCAAGATATAAGAAGAGTTAAAAATGAAGCAGTTCATATTATATTAGACAAAGCAGCATATGAGAAAATCAAAGCAGCTAATAAAACTATTTTAGACATTGTTGAAAAAGATCAAACAGTATATGGTGTTAATACAGGATTTGGATTACTAGCTAATACAAAAATTCCTAAAGAAGATTTAGAAGATTTACAAAGAAGAATTGTTTTATCTCATTCTGCTGGTATGGGTGATGACATCTCAAATGCATCTGTTCGTTTAATGATTTTATTAAAAATAAATTCTTTATCTTTAGGTTACTCAGGTATTAGATTAGAAGTAATACAGTTTTTGTGTGATTTATTAAAAAATGAAGTTTACCCTTGTGTTCCTAAAAAAGGTTCAGTTGGAGCTAGCGGAGATTTAGCACCTTTAGCACATATGTCAGCAATTCTATTAGGATATGGTTATGTATCTTATAAGGGTGAAAGAATGACTGCCCTTGAAGGATTAAAAAAAGCTGGTATGAATACTATTGTGTTAAGAGCAAAAGAAGGACTAGCTTTATTAAATGGAACTCAATTATCTACTACATTTTCATTAGAAGGTTTATTTTATGCAGAAGACTTATTTGCAGCTGCTGTTGTTATTGGATCTATGACTACGGAAGCTGTATTAGGAAGTAGATCGCCTTTTGATGCAAGAGTTCATAAAATTAGAGGACATAAAACTCAAATTGATGCAGCTTCTATGTATGTGAAATTACTTCAAGATAAAAGTGAGATCTCTTTATCACATGTAAATTGCGATAGAGTTCAAGATCCTTATTCAATTAGATGTCAACCTCAAGTTATGGGTGCTTGTTTATCACAAATTAGAAATACAGCGGAAACTCTATTAGTTGAATCTAATGGTGTTACTGATAATCCATTAATATTTGTAGATGAAGGTGATGTAATATCAGGAGGAAACTTCCATGCTGAACCTATTGCTTTTGCTTCAGATAATCTAGCTTTAGCTATATCTGAAATTGGAGCTTTATCTGAGCGTAGAATGGCATTATTAGTTGATAAACATTTAAGTCAATTACCTGCATTTTTAGTAAATAATGGTGGTATTAATTCAGGATTCATGATTGCACAAGTTACATCAGCTGCTTTGGCTAGTGAAAACAAAGCTTTATCTCATCCATCAAGCGTTGATTCATTACCTACATCAGCTAATCAAGAAGATCATGTATCAATGGCTACTTATGCGGGAAGAAGACTAGCAGATATGGCTGAGAATACTGGTGGAATTCTAGGAATTGAACTTTTAGCAGCTGCACAAGGTATGGATTTTAGAGCACCTAATAAATCAAGTAAATCATTAGAAGAAGCAAAAGCTATGATTAGATCAGAAGTTACATTCTATGAAGAAGATAGATACTTTACTGATGATATTGAAAAAGCGATGGCACTTGTAAGATCTGGTTTATATAATAAGTTTATAGACTCTTCTTTAATTCCAAGTTTTTAAGAAATATATATTTAAAGATGGCATTTGGCCATCTTTGTGATAAAATGCAAAATATTACAATAGGAAAAAACATGAGAACACCTTTATTCAAAAAAATCAAAGAATTTATAATCAAAAAGATTAATGATAATATTTATAAAGAAGGTGAAAAAATTCCTACTGAAAAAGAATTAGTAAAAATGTTTAATACAAGTAGACCTACAGTTAATAAAGCAATAAGCGAGCTTGTAATTGAAGGATATGTTCAAAGGTTTGCAAGATCAGGAACATTTGTAAAAAAACAAATTGCGCAAAGTTCTATATTAGATTTAAAAAATATTGCAGATGAAATTACTTCAAGAGGAAATGTATATTCAAATGAACTAATCTTATTAGAAGAAATAAAAGCAGATGAAAACATAGCTTTAATTTTAAATGTAGTAAAAGATCAAAAAATATTTATTTCAAAAATGCTTCATAAAGAAAATGATGTACCAGTAAGATTTGATATAAGATATATAAAACCAGCTCTTGTACCAGATTATTTAAAACAAGACTTCCTAAATATTACTCCCAATGAATATTTACAAAAAGCCTGCCCTGTTCAAAAAGTAAATAATACTATTGAAGCTATTTTAGTAAATGAAAAAATTCAAAAGATTTTAGATATTAAAGCAAATGAGCCTTGTTTATTGATATCAAGAATTGTATATTCAAATGAAGAAATTGCAACCTATTCAAAACTATATTATCCAAGTAGCAGATATAAATTAAACTCACTTTGGGAAAATTCAAACTCTTCTTTTATTTAAATCTTTCATATTTTTTTAGTTTTTCATATTTTTTATAAAATTTTCTTAATTCAAATAAATCTTTATTTACTAAAGAATAAACTTTTGTATTATTAGCTAATGAATTATATTCTCTTGGATCATTTAAATTCATTCTTGAAAATCTCTTTGATAAAGAATAATGATCTTTATCTTTTATATCTACATACGCCAAACCAATAAGTGTTAAAAATATTTTCTTAGATCTTTTTATAATTACTAATTTCTTTTTTAACTGTGGATTAATTTCACAAATTGTTTCAAAGTCTGATTTACTAATAATTGAAGCAGTATTAAGGCTAAAGAATGGCATATAAGCTAACTTATGTCTTTTTGCACTTATGTTCTCTTTTGAAATAACATTGGAATAAGCTTTTTTATACTTTTCATATATTAAAGATTTAAACCAAATTCTAGCATCTAATACACCATCCCTAAAATTAACAGTATATGAGGAGATATTATCTAAAGTTATTTTTGAGTTTTTATTTTTAATAATGTAATATTGTTCAAGCTTATTTTTATTAAAATCAACAGACCATATTTTAATATTGTTTTTTTTAATTTCTTTTTCTTTTTTAAAATAAATATTAGGAGAAAGTACTGCTACTTTACTTTTTTGTTCAAAAAAATCATTTAAAAGTAAATCATTATTTTCATATTTTTGAAAAGATATTTGTTGATCTTTGTTATTTCTATTAAAAGTATCTTCAATAACATTTAATACAAGTTTTGA
>JABSON010000116.1 GCA_013215915.1 Campylobacteraceae bacterium
CTAGATATACAATTAGCCTTAGGTTTAAGTATCAAATCTTTACTTATAAATAAGGAAATAACAAAAAGCTAAACAATAAAATTAAATTGATTACTGAGAAAGAACTAAGTGAAAATTACTTTCTTTAGCAAATAGCAGGAAAGTTAATAAAAGATAAAATAATTACAATATCTTATGAAACTATCTATATGGATGGAAGTTCTTTAATTGATAATGTATCAAAAAAAGTATGAAAATAGATCTGAATTTAATAGAAGTAGGGGACAAATAAGAAATAGAGTTAATCTATCACAAGGAAAAGTTTTAGTTGAAAGAAAAGTATATTTTAGACTTTGAAGTAGATATTGTTATTGGTAAAAATTACAAAGCTTCTCTTGTAACTTTAGTTGATAGAAATAAAGTTTACACTTATTAAAAAATTAGACTATAAACATGCCTCTGGTGTTACACAAGCTATGATTAGGATGTTAGATAAATCTCAGATCATAAAGAAATATCAAAAAAACTAAATATAAAGTTTTATTTCTATGATGATTAGGTCTCTACAATAATGGGTTAATAAGAGAATATATTTCTAAGAAAAGTGAGTTTGATAAAATATCTAGAACTAAAATTATAAATATTCAAAATAGTATTAATAATAGAGCCAGAAATGTTCTTGAGTATAAAACTATAAGTAAGATATTTTTTAATAATTTAAAGAGTGTATTTATTTTTAAGAAGTTAAATTTATATAAAATAGAGTAAATTAGTGTTTTCAAGTTCGCGGCTTAAAATGCACTCTATTTTATACAATAATGTATTAATATTTATTCGAAAGTGGAGCTAGTGATAGGAGTTGAACCTACGACCTGCTGATTACAAATCAGCTGCTCTAGCCAACTGAGCTACACCAGCATCCAAAGAGTATTTTTTATAAGCTTTGCTTATAAAAGTGGTATCAAAAGAGGGACTCGAACCCTCGACCTCCGGCTTATGAGACCAGCGCTCTAGCCAGCTGAGCTACTTTGACACTTGGCTATAAAATGGATGGGGTATCAGGATTCGAACCTGAGAATGTCAGCACCAAAAGCTGATGCCTTACCACTTGGCGATACCCCAATCATTTAAGTGGAGGAATTATAGTAAAAAATAATTTTATTGTCAAGAGATTTTAGATTAAATTTTATAATTTGTGCTATAATATTTTCATAAATTTTAAATAATAATAAAAAAGAGAAAATATGAATGCAATACAAAGAGTTAACGAAGCTATTGAAGAAATAAGAAAAGGTAACATGGTAATCATGTTAGATGATGAAGATAGAGAGAATGAAGGAGATTTAGTTTATGCAGCAGCTCTAAGTTCTCATGAAAAAGTTAATTTTATGGCTACTCACGCAAAAGGCTTAATTTGTGTATCTGTTACAAAAGAAACTGCAAATAAGTTAGAGCTTAACCCAATGGTTGTATCTAATACATCTTCTTATGAAACTGCATTTACAGTATCTGTTGATGCTGCTAATGCTTTAACAGGTATTTCAGCAGGTGAAAGAGATGATACAATTAGAATTTTAGCTAATCCTATTTCAAAAGCTTCTAATTTAGTTAAACCTGGTCATATTTTTCCTTTAATTGCAAAAGACGGTGGAGTTCTTGCAAGAATAGGGCATACTGAAGGTTCTGTTGATTTATGTAAATTAGCTGGTTTTAATGGTGAAGCTGTTATTTGTGAAATCATGAAAGAAGATGGAACAATGGCAAGACGTGACGATTTAGATATTTTTGCTGCTAAACATGATATGAAACAAATTTATATTTCTGATTTAGTTGAATATAGATTATCTCATGAAACTTTAGTTAAAGAAGAATCTTCTACTCAAGTTAAATTCTTTGATTCAAGTGTTATTAAAAAAGAGTTCTCTGATCATTTAGGAAATACTCATACTGTAATGGTATTTGGTGAACCTAAAGAATTAACTCATGTTAAATTTCATACAGTAATTCCTGATATTGAATTATTTAAAAACTACAGTAAATTAAATTCTATGATTAAAGCTATTAAATTTTTAGAAGCAAAAGGTGGAGTTTTAGTATTTTTAAACGATACAACTATAAATAGAGATGCTCAAAAAGATTATGGTATTGGAGCTCAGATTTTAAATACTTTAAATATTAAACAAATTAAATTAATTACATCTGGCGGAAAACATTCATATATCGGTTTAAATGGATTTGGATTAGAAATATTCGAAGAAATTCAAATAGAAGGATAGAAAAGACTTAAAGTCTTTTTCTATTTAGACATAAAAAAAGGCAGTGATTTTATCACTGCCTTTTTTTTACTCTTATTTGATTACAGTTGAGGACCTGCAGCTGTAAAGTCATATTCACTCTCAAGAGTTAAATATTTTTTAAAGTTTTTAACATACATTTCTGCAAGTTTTCTTTTTGACTCATCATAAGATTCTTTATCTTCCCAAGTATTTCTAGGATTAAGAACTTTCGTTTCAACCCCTGATAATGTTTTAGGAATCTCAAGATTAAAAATAGGAAGAGTTTCAAACTCTGCATTATTAATAGAACCATCTAAAATAGCATTTATACAAGCTCTTGTATTTTTAATTGACATTCTAGAACCAACACCGTAAGGACCACCTGTCCATCCAGTATTAACTAAATATACATTTACATTATGTTTATCAATTTTTCTACCTAATAACTCAGCATAAACTGTAGGATTTAAAGGTAAAAATGCTTCTCCAAAACAAGAAGAGAAAGTAGCAACTGGTTCAGTAATACCTCTTTCAGTTCCAGCAACTTTTGCAGTATATCCACTTAAGAAATAATACATTGCTTGTTTTTTTGTAAGTTTTGCAACGGGAGGTAATACACCAAATGCATCTGCACAAAGGAAAATAATATTAGTTGGATGTCCACCTTCTAACGTTGGGGCATGGTTTTGAATATGATCAATTGGATATGAAACTCGAGTATTTTCAGTTTTACTACCATCAGTATAATCAACTACACCATTTTCATCATAAACAACATTTTCTAAAATTGCACCTTTTTTAATAGCTGCAAAGATTTCTGGTTCGCTACTTTCATCAAGATTAATAACTTTTGCGTAACAACCACCTTCGAAGTTAAATACACCATTATCATCCCAACCATGTTCATCATCACCAATTAAAGCTCTTTTAGGATCAGTTGATAAAGTTGTTTTTCCAGTTCCGCTTAAACCAAAGAATAATGCAGTATCTCCATCTTCTCCTATATT
Source organism: Campylobacteraceae bacterium (assembly GCA_013215915.1). Taxonomy (GTDB): domain Bacteria; phylum Campylobacterota; class Campylobacteria; order Campylobacterales; family Arcobacteraceae; genus NORP36. Next base: position 3,263 of record JABSON010000116.1, read on the forward strand.
AGCAGAACAATGCATTGCAAGTTTACCTTCTAAAGGTAACCAGTAATTCATCATTGAGAAAACACCTTTTTTCATCTCACCAGCGTACCAAGTACCACCAATAATTGCCATTTTTTCTTCTACATTAAATACTACAAAAACTTCTGAATGTAAACCATGAGAAGCATAAGCCATATCTACCGTTTTACAAGAATTGTAAATTGTAAAGTCAGGTTTAAAGTTATCAAGTTCTTCTTGAGTTTTTGGCATAATAAACATGTTTTGAATAAAGTTAGCTTGCCAAGCTACTTCTGTTATAAATCTAACTGATCTTCGTGAATCTTTTGAAGCACCACAATATACATCTGTAACATATAAATCTTTATTAGATAGTTGTTTTTTTGAAGTTATTACTAACTCTTCATAAACTTCTTTTGATACAGTTCTATTAATATCACCCCAAGCAATATACTTATTTGAAGGATCTTGATTAACAAAAAACTTATCTTTAGGACTTCGTCCTGTAAAAATACCTGTATCTATCATTAATGCACCAGCTGAAGAAACTTTCGCTCCTTCAAACTCTACTGCTTGTTTTACTAAAAAATCTATATCACTATTTCTGTGAACATTCTGTACGTTGTCAAGGCCTAATTGATTTTTAATCTCAGACATTTTTTTTATTTCCTATTATATTTATTTAAAAATTGATAAAAGTACACCAGCAGCTACGGCAGAACCGATAACTCCAGCAACATTTGGTCCCATTGCATGCATTAAAAGAATATTAGATTTATCATAAACCTGACCTTCTTTTGATACAACTCTTGCTGCCATTGGAACAGCTGATACTCCAGCAGCTCCAATTAATGGATTAATTTGGTTGTCTTTTGAAGAAAGCTTATTCATAGCTTTAGCCATTAAAACTCCCATTGCAGTTCCTGCTGAAAATGCAATTAATCCTATTACCATAATTCCCATAGTTTCAATTACTAAGAACTCTTCTGCTGCTAGTTTTGAACCAACACCAAGCCCTAGGAATATAGTAACTATATTTATTAATGAATTCTGCATTGTATCTGAAAGTCTCTCAACAACACCTGATTCTTTGGCGAAATTTCCAAAACAAAGTGCACCAATTAATGGTGTTGCATCTGGAAGAATTAAGATAGCAAGTATAAGTACAACTAATGGAAACACAATTTTTTCTAACTTAGATACTTTTCTAGAAGAAGTCATTTTAATCTTTCTTTCTTCTAAAGTTGTAAATGCTCTCATAATTGGAGGTTGAATTACTGGAACTAAAGCCATATATGAATATGCGGCAACTGCAATTGCACCTAATAATTCAGGAGCTAAAGCAGATGCTATAAAAATTGAAGTAGGGCCATCAGCACCACCAATAATAGAAATAGCAGCACTTTGTTGAAGTGTAAAGTTAATTCCTGGAACATATTGTGATAAGACAACAGCTCCAACTAATGACCCAAAAATACCAAATTGTGCAGCACCACCAAGTAGGGCTGTTTTAGGATTTGATAATAATGGTCCAAAGTCAGTCATAGCACCAACACCCATAAAAATTAATAATGGAAAGAACTCATTCGCAATACCCATATTATAAATAATACCAAGCATACCATCTGGGCCTGCTAAATTTGCAATAGGAATATTTGCTAATAATCCACCAAAACCAATAGGTATTAATAATAGTGGCTCAAAACCTTTTTTAATTGCTAAATAAAATAGAATAAAACAAATAAATAACATAATAACTCTACCAGAGCTTTGTGCAAATATACTCATATCTCTTCCATGAGCATCTTTTACCCCCTCTTTAGGGTTTAAAATTGCATTTATACCTGTTGTTTGGTAAAACGAAGTTAAAAGTTGCGTTAAACTTTTAACTTGATATTCTTTTTCAACTTGGACTTCAACATTAGCAGTACTGCTTGCATTTAAGTTAAGAATTGAAAAGAATAAAATAAAAATTGAAATAATTAAACTTTTTCTCATAATATTTACTCTAGTTAATTAAAACTAAAGTTTGTCCTTCTTCAACAGTATCATTAGTAGCTACTAAAATTTCTCCTACAGTTCCAGATATTGGAGAAGTAATATCAATTTCCATTTTCATTGCTTCTAAAATCATTAAAGTTTGATCTTTTTCAACTACTTCACCTTCTTTTACAAGAATTTTCCAGACTGCACCATTTACAACAGCTTCAACTTCTTGACCACCAGTAGATGTATTAGTTTGAGTTTCTTGTACTTTTGCAGGAGTAATTTGAATATCTGCATTACCTTCAGATACTGTTACATTAAACTTTTGCCCATCAACAACTACTGTATAATTACCGCTTGCATTATTCATTTTTTTCTCTCCTATTTTACATTCTTTATCATCATTACATACTTCGTCATTTTTTCTTACATTTAAAGGACTTTCACCTTTTAAGAATAAAATACCTTTTTCATCACAAGCAGCTGCTATGAATACATTTTCTTCTGTAATTTCGATTTTTTCTTCAACTAATCTATTTTCCCAGAATTTTAATGTTTTTTTCTCATCTCTATCTGCAATATCTAAAGGGTTCTCATTTGTTGGTTCTAATTTAAGTTTTTTACTTGCAAGTGCAATAACATCGGCATCTGGAGTAACAGGCGTTTTACCAAAATATCCTAACACCATTTTTCCATAACCTGGAGCAATTTGTTTCCAAGGTCCAAACATTACATTTGCATATGCTTGTTGCCAATAGAATTGTGAAACAGGAGTAACAGATGTTCCATAACCACCTTTTTCAACAACTTCTTGCATAGCTTTAATAACTTCAGGAAACTTATGTAAAGTATTGTTATCTCTCATCATTTGTGTATTAGCCGTAAGTGCTCCACCTGGCATTGGTGAAAAAGGAATTAAAGGTGAAACTTGAGTAGCTTCAGGTGGAATAAAATAATCTTTTAATTGTTCTTTTAGTACTTCTTCATACTTAAGAATTTTTGGAATTTCTAATCCACCTAAATCATAATTCATGCCTTTAGTTGCATGTAACATTGTTAGAATATCAGGTTGACTAGTTCCGCCTGAAACTGGAGAAGCAGCTAAATCAATACCATCAACTCCTGCATCTAGTGCTGCTAAATAAGAAGATATTGAAACACCAGCTGTTTCGTGAGTATGAAGTCTAATATGAGTATCATCTCCAACTAATTTTCTAGCCATTTTAATTGTTTCATAGATTTTATGGGGACTTGACGTTCCCGAAGCATCTTTAAAACAAATAGAATCATAAGAAATTCCAGAATCTAATATTTGTCTTAAAGTTTTTTCATAAAACGCTACATCATGAGCTCCAACACAGCCTGGTGGTAAATCCATTAAAGTTACAACAACTTCATGTTTTAGACCATATTTTTTAATACATTCAGCAGAATATTCAAGATTTTGAACATCATTTAAAGCATCAAAGTTTCTGATAGTAGTAGTTCCATGTTTTGCAAATAATTTTGCATGCATGTCTACTAATTCGCGTGAGCCTGTATCTAACATTACTGTATTAATACCTCTTGCTAGCGTTTGTAAATTTGCTTCAGGACCTACGATTGATCTAAATTCATCCATCATATCAAAAGCATTTTCTCTTAAATAGAAGAATAAAGATTGAAATCTTGCTCCTCCCCCAAATTCAAAATGTGTAATACCTGCTTCTTTTGCAGCATGAACAGCTGGAAAAAAATCTTCTTTTAATACACGTCCACCAAAAACAGATTGAAATCCATCTCTGAATGTTGTATCCATTACATCAATATACTTTTTAGCCATTATTAACCCTTAATATTATTATGATGTTGTACAGCTGCAATTATTGCAGCTATTTTTGTAGCATTAGAAGGAACAGTTTTTACTGCTGCTTTTTTTGCAACCTTAATTTCCTTTTCAGGAAAAAATTTACTTAAAAGCTTTGCTTGTGCTTTTAAAACAAAAATCAATATTATCAAAAATGAAAATACTATTCCCATTCCTAAAACCATAAATTTAAGTGCTTCACTTATATAATTTATTTCCATATCACTCTCTCCGTGGTATTCATTAAATAACGTTATATTTTATAGTAAATTTTCTTTATTAAAATTAATTTTGCAAAAATAATTAAGTAAATTTCTAAATTTACATTATTTATACATTATCACAATATTTTATTACCAAAGACATATAAAAGATCATCTATATATAAGCACATTTTAAAGATTTTATTCTTTGTTTCAATTAGTATTCTTAACATTTTGATATCCTTCTTCTTTTTATATGTCAAATTCTAGTATAAATATAAAATATTATCAATTGTATTGCATAATGTAATATTTTATGTTAGAATGCAGTAAAAAAGGATTCAAATGTTATTTGTTAGTGAAATAATAGAAAAATTAAAAGATGTTATCAGTACAGATGGTAAAAATGGCAAGATTTTTGATAAAGATGTAGCTTCCGCTTTAGAATTAACTCAAGCAAATTTTGCAACTATGAAAAATAGAGGTAAAATACCTTTTTCAAATATTCTAGATTTTTGTGCAGTAAAAAAGATTTCTATTAATTGGCTTTTATATGGGCAAAACCCAGATTCACTTGTAGATTCAACAGATAAATATTGGATTAAGTATTTTCCATCAGTTGCTGTTAGTGCTGGAGGAGGGGCATATGATAATAAAGATAATTTTGAAATATTAGATGTACCAAATTATTTTATAAATACTTTAGGTGGAAAAGAAAACCTTAAAAATATAGAAGCTATAAATGTAGTAGGTGATTCAATGGAGCCAACACTCAATACTGATAATATAATTTTTATAGATAAAAGTAAAAATGAATCAATAAAAGATGGAATTTATGCTTTTACTACAATTCATGGATTATTTGTTAAAAGAATTCAAAAAAGAGTTGATGGTGATTTAGATATTATTTCTGATAATAAAGATTATCCAAAACAAATACTAAAAAATACTGAACTTAACATTTTAGGAAAAGTTACAGCATCTTTTGGATCTATTTACTAAAATAAAGAATACTGTAAAGGTGGTTTTGTTAAAGTTTTTTCAACTTTTTCAAAATCATATGATATTAAATATGCACAGTTAAAAGATTTTGTTTTTAAAAAATTTTGTAAGTTTTTTACATTATTAATTACAAATAACTTGCCCTTAAAATCTGGAATATTTATACTTGATATATATATTATTTTTGCATAAGAATAATTTTTTCTAATAAAGTCTATTTCATTATTTACTAAAGAATAATCTTTTTGCGCGAGTAAAAACTTATCACTTTTACCATATTCACTAACA
>JABSON010000117.1 GCA_013215915.1 Campylobacteraceae bacterium
AAAGTCAATACCCTATTTAATTGAAGAGCTAATTTTATAAAGATACTGTATTTAATCAATATTATATAAGCCCTGTGAGGTCTTTTTTAAAAATTTGAACACTATCCTAAGAGTAAAAGGCTTATAATCAAAGTATAGAGAGTAGTATTTTATTGGAATTTTATATTTAAGGTAGTATATTTCTAATTTTAATATTATAACAAAACAAAAGAAATATTATTTTCTTTTGTTTTGTGAGAATTCTATTATATATTGTGAGATTTCATCTAAATGAATTGTATCTTTTATTGCGCCTTTTGCAATTGCTTTAGCAGGCATTCCAAAAACTACACAAGATTCTTCATTTTGGGCAACAGTATATGCACCATTATCAAACATTTCTTTCATTGCAATTGATCCATCATCTCCCATACCAGTCATCATAACTGCCATAGCTGATGAACCAACTTGATTATTTACAGATCTAAACATTACATCAACACTTGGTTTATGATAAGAAACTTTTTTTTCATCTAATAACTCAATAATAAAAGTATTGTCTTTTTGTTTATTAATTGTTAAATGCATATTGCCTGGAGATAAATAAGCATGGCCTTTTTCTAAAATCATTCCACTTTTTGCTTCTTGTACTTTAACAGCTGAATTATCATTTAATCTAACAGCAAAAGAATTTGAAAATCCATAAGGAATATGTTGAGTCATTACAATAGGAGGTAAGTCTGCACTTAATTTTGAGAAAACTTTTAATAAAGATTCTACCCCACCAGTTGATGAACCAATTGCTATCACTTTAGAAGATCCAAAAATAGCAGGTGAACTTTTTATAACTTCATCAGGATGAACTTTATAATCAACTTCAGCTATTTTTACTGATTTTGTACCTTTAGGTTTTTTTAAAGTATATCTTTTTAATAAAAAAGATAAATTTAATAAAGTATCTTTAATATTTTCTTGAAAAGATAACATTGATTCACCTCCACTTGGTTTAGGAATAAAACCAACTGCTCCATCATCAAAAATATCATTTCCTCTTTCACTTTCACTTGAAATTACAACAGCTGGCATAGGATGAAGTCTCATTAAATTTCTTAAAAAAGTAGCTCCATCCATTTTTGGCATATTTAAATCAATTGTCACTAAATCAGGTTCATATTCTTTAATTTTGTCTCTTGCATCGAAAGCATCCATTGCTTCTGCAACTACAGTAAACTCATCAATAGTATTAATCATGTCTTTTAAAATTCTTCTCATTGATGGAGAATCATCAATAACTAAAACTGTATACATCTAAACTCCTAAAATAATTCTATTTCCATTTGTGGTTCAGATATTTTATCTGATCCAAATAAATCAACACCATTTGAATATTCTTTAATAACTGGTTCTTTTGTAATCTCAGTTTGTAATGATTTCTCATCTCTAAAGATTTTAGCATCAGTATCTGATTTAGTAGTAACTTTAATAAAAGTATCAAATTCATTAACTAATAAAATCAACCTACCATGTTCACCACGTGTGTGCTCTGATAAAATTCTAAATCCTTCTGTTTTGCAAAAATCTTTTGCAAATTCAACATTTCTATGTCCAATTGAAGTAGATGATGAGCCAATTGATAATTGCATTATATCAGCACCACCTGAAATTTTCGCATACATATTTTCTTTAGCACAACCTAATTTATACATTTCATTTAACATAGCTTCAACAGAATAAAGTCCATATTTCATATCATTATTAGAGTTTTGAGTTGAAGGAAGTAAAAAATGATTCATAGCTCTAATTTTCTTTACTTTATCATAAAACATAATAGCAACACAAGAACCTAAAAGTGTTTTAAAAGCAATGTTTTCTGAGTCAGAACCAACAGCGAATTCACCACCTATTACGGTATGTGCACAAAGTCCTTTGATTTTTTGTGTAAATCTGCTTAAAGAAGCTTTTTCAATACTTCCATCTTTATGTCCAATAATAACCACTAAATTTCCTTAGTTTTTATAAATATATTTTGACCTACTCTTTCTACATAATTTATTAAATCATGTGGATTTTCAGAATGACCTAAGTATAATGTTCCGCCCATCTTTAAATGTCTAAATAATTTTTTTAATATTGCATTTTGATCTTCACTTGAAAAGTATATTAATACATTTCTACAGAAAACTACATCAAACTGCTCAGATTTAAAAGGATATTCAGCGTCATTTAAATTCATAACTTGAAAAGAAACTAATTTTTGTAACTCTGGTTTAATCTTAATTAAAATCTCTTCATTTACTAAAGTCTTATTAACTCTTCTTTTGAAATATTTTTGAGGTTGTATCCATTCTGGAAATTCTTTAGACGATTTAGAGAATCGATATACACCATTTGCAGCATATTGTAATACATTTGTATCAATATCAGTTGCAATTATAGAAGCATTAATTTTACAAGAATTTTCTTCCTGTGCTTCAAAAACAGTCATTGCCATTGAATATGGTTCTTCACCAGTAGATGATGCCGAACAATACATTTTAATTTCTTTAGATTTAAAAGTAGGAAGAACTCTATTTTTCAAGTCCAAAAAATGAAAATCTTCTCTAAAAAAATGAGTTTTATTTGTAGTAAAAGAGTTGATAAATTCAGAAGCAAATTCACCTTTAGCAATATGCTGTAACAATGCATCTAAATCACCATTAAATTTTGTATCTCTTTTTAACTTATGTAGTCTGTTTGCAATCATAATATCTTTATTCTCAGACAGGGTAATACCTGTCAAAGAATATAGAATTTTTTTTACTTTTTCATGTAAATGTAGAGTATTCTCTTCCACTAAGAAGCTCTTTGAGAAGCTGAGCCTTTGTCAACTTTAACTTGAGCATTAATAATACCTAAAATATCAAGAATTAATCCAATACTACCATCACCTCTAACAGTTGCAGCACCAATTCCTTCAACAGCTCTAAAATTTTTATCTAAAGGTTTCACAACGACTTGATGCTGATCTAAGAATTCATCAATTGAAATTGCAACTTTTTGAACACCTGACTTAACAACAATTAACATTCCATCTTCAAGGTTTTCAAATGTATTTTTAACCCCGAATAAATTATGTAGTTTAACAACAGGAATAAATTCTTCTCTTAACATTAATAAGTCTTGAGTTCCATCACCAATTTTTTTAATCATTGCTGAAGTTGGTTGTAGAGATTCTACAATTGAACTTAATGGTAAAATATATTTTTGATCTCCAACAGCAATATCTAAACCATCTAGAATTGCAAGAGTAAGAGGCAACATAATTGTAATAATCGTTCCTCTACCCATTTCTGTGTCAAGGTTAATTGCACCACCAAGTTTATGAATATTAGTTTTAACAACATCCATTCCAACACCACGCCCAGAAATATCAGTAATTTCATCAGCTGTAGATACACCTGCTCCAAATACTAACATTGCTTTTTCTTGATTTGTCATAGTGTTATAAGTATTTTCATCAATTAATCCATTTGATAAAGCTTTCATTGCAACTTTTTCATAATTAATTCCATGTCCATTATCTTCAATTGTAATAATCATTTGACCATTTGCTTGTTCTGCAGACATAATAATTGAACCTACTTCATCTTTACCAGCAGCAAGTCTTTCTTCAGGAGTTTCTAATCCATGATCAAGTGAATTTCTAATAATATGCATTAAAGGATCTGTTAAACCTTCAATCATTGCTTTATCAATCTCAACACCATCACCATAATGTTTAAATTCAACTTTTTTAGAAAGTTTTTTAGAAATATCTCTAACAACTTTTGGAAATTTAGAATATATTGATTCCATCGGTACCATTCTGATACTCATAATTGAATCTTGCATATCTCTAATATGTCTTTCTAATAATTCAAGTCTTTCTAAAACAGAATTTCTAATTTTTACATCATCAATAGTAGAAGTAAATTGAGTTAACATTGCATTTGTAATAACTAAATCACCAACATTATTCATAAGTAAATCAATTTTATCTAAATTTACTCTAATATTATTAGTTGCAGCTGATTTTTTAGTTACAGTTTTTTCTTTAGGTGCCTCTTTTTTAGTTACAACTTCAGCAGAAGGAACAGGAGTTTGTACAGCAACCTCTTGTTTTACAACATCAGGAGAAATAGCTTCAACTTCATCAAAGAAACCAAAATTTTCATTTTCTTCATGTTTAGGAATTGTAATATCTTTTGCATTTTTTGAAGACTCATTTAATTCATCATCAAAAAATCCAAAAGCATCTGCGCTAGTATCATTTGATATATCATCATCAGCAAATATTCCATAGGCTTTATTAGTAAGGGCTGAATTTAAGTCATCATCATAAAATCCTACAGCCTCAGTAATATTATCTTTTTTCTTAGCCACAGCTGCAGCTTTAACTTCGGGAGCTTTTGTTTCTTCTTTTTTAGCATCAGAATAAGCATTAATAATAGCTAATGTTTCTGTAGTTTTTGAAGTAAAAATTTCATCAGTTAATTCATCATCACATTCTAATTCTAATAATTCTTTCATAACATCTAAAGCATCCATTAATGAACCAGCCATTTCAGGAATAAATTCAATCTTATGATTTCTTAACTTATCCATTAAGTTTTCAACACTATGCGTATATTTTGCGAAAAGTGTTAATTCAACTGATGCACCACTACCTTTTAAAGTATGAACATCACGGAAAAGTTGTCCCATTTCTTCTTCAGTTAAAGAACCATTGTTTTCAGCTGCTAATAAAATATTATCAGCTGATTCAAATAATTCTTCTGCTTCTTCTACGAACATTTCTCTATATTTTGAAATATCAAATGACATGATTGTCCTTTCTAGTTATTTAGTTTTATCTACTTAATACTATATTTACAGCTTTTAATAACTGATCTGGAACAAAAGGTTTTACAATCCAACCTGTTGCTCCTGCTGCTTTACCTTTAGCTTTCATCTCATCACTTCTTTCAGTTGTTAAAACTAAAATAGGTCTTTTAATATATTGTGGTACTTTTCTTAATTCAGAAATTAAAGTTAATCCATCCATGTTTGGCATATTAACATCAGTAATAATTAAATCAAATATTGCAGACTTTGCTTTTTCTAATCCATCAACTCCATCTACTGCTTCAACTACATCTGTGTAACCGCCTTCATTTAATGCATAATTTAACATGTCTCTTAGCATTGTTGAGTCATCAACGATTAAAAGCTTTGCCATATATTATTTCCTCTTATTTTTTTATTTACTAAAATATTATTTATACTATGATAGCCTAAGATTTATTAAATAAATATAAATCTTATAGCTCTGGGTTTGCTAATTCTATTCTATCTTTACTAACTTTAAGAACTTTAACTTCTACTTCATCACCTTCAGAATAAATATCATTAACATTATTTACTCTTTTTTTAGAGATTTTAGAAATATGAAGTAAACCTTCTCCACCTTTTGGTAATACAATAAATGCACCAAAATCAGCAATTCTTTCTATTTTTCCAGTCATAACATCATCAACTTTGTACATTTCTTCAAAATTAATATTCTTTTTTTCTTTTCTAGCAGGTGCATTATCAGAAATAGTTTTAATATGAGTACAAGCATCTAATACACTTTGTTTAGTTGAACCAGAAACTTTAACATTTCCAGAATCTCTATCTAAATCAATTGATACTGAGAATTTCTCAATAATTTCTTTAATAGTTGCTCCAGCTTTTCCAATTACAACCATAAATTTAGATGGATCAATAAAGAATTGCTCAACTAATGGTAAAGCTTCACTAGGAACGATATCTTTTGCAGCTTCTTCCATAAGACCTAAAATATGGTTTTTACCATCTTTAGCTTGTAATAATGCTTCTTTAAGTACAGAAAGTTCAATTCCACCTAATTTAATGTCCATTTGTAATGCAGTAATACCTGTAGCTGATCCTGCTACTTTAAAATCCATATCACCATCATGATCTTCAAGACCCATAATATCAGTTAAAATTGAATATTTATCACCCTCAACAACCATACCCATAGCAACACCAGCGATTAAAGAAGAAATAGGAATTCCTGCTGCTTTTAATGCCATTGAACCACCACAAACAGTAGCCATTGAAGAAGAACCATTTGATTCTAAAATTTCAGAAACTAATCTAATTGTATCTGAGTAATCTTTATCAATTGAAGATTCTAATGCTTTTTTACCTAAGTTTCCATGTCCTAATTCTCTTCTACCTACACCAAACATTGGTTTAGCTTCACCTACAGAAAAACCAGGAAAATTATAATGAACCATAAATCTATCCATAGAAGTAGATTTTTCAGTTAATTTTTCAAACATTTGACCTTCTTTAGCACCAGCTAAAGTTGCAACTACTAATGCTTGAGTTTCACCACGAGTGAATAAACAAGAAGCATGAGCTGAAGGTAAAATATTAGTATCAATAGTAATAGGTCTTACATCTTTAAGCCCTCTTCCATCTGCTCTAACTTTATCATTAACAATCATAGATCTAACTAATTCTCTTTTAACTAATGATACTGCTTCATAAATATGAGAATATTCTAATTCTTTTGCTTCACAATAATCATTAGCAGAAATTACTTTTGATAATTCTTTTAATTCACTAGCTCTTTCACTTTTAGCTAATTTTTTAATTGCGTGATTAATTTCGTCTTTAAAATTATCTCTAACATAAGAAATTACTTCTTCAGATAATGTAGATGTTTTTAAATCAACAACAGCCATTTCTTTTGCAACTGTTTCGAAAGCAGTTTCATAAGATGTATTAATCTCTCTTAAAGCATCTTGAGCTAAAGAAATTGCTTGAATTAACTCTTCTTCATCCATTTCATTTGCATTATGAACTTTTGTGAATGCTTCAATATCAACTTCAACCATATCTAAAGTAGAAATAGATTTCATTTCAATCATTAATAATTCTTCTTTTGAACCAGCAACATATAAATCTAGCGTAGATTCATTCATTAAGTCCATTGTAGGATTAACAACAAATTCATTATTGATTTTAGCAATTCTTACACCTGCAACAGATTTTTTAATTGGTAAGTTAGATGTATATAAAGCAGCAGAAGCAGCATTTAAAGCTAAAGCTTGTAAATCTACATTTTTATCAGCTGAAAATACCATAACAGTAATTGTTGTTGGGTATACATAACCTTTTGGAAATAAAGGTCTTAAACTTCTATCAATAACTCTTGAAGTTAAAGTTTCAAATTCACTTGGTTTTGCTTCTCTTTTAATAAAACCACCTGGTAGTTTTGCAGCTGCATAAGTTTTTTCAATATATTGAACTGTTAAAGGAGTAAAATCCTCAGATACTGGATTATCAAACTCACTAACAACAGTTGCTAAAACAACCGCTTTTCCTAATTTAGCCATAACCGAACCATTTGCTTGTTTAGCAACTTTATTAAACTCGAATAACTCGATTTTATTATTTAACTCAAATTCACACACTGTAGACATATTTATCCTTCTTCTTTCATATTTATAATATCTTTAAATTTAATTTCTTCTAATTCTTTGTAATAATAATTTATATCAATAAAATGATCAATATTTTTTACAAAATATAAATCATCTGCTATTGATTCTATTACAGGAATACTAGCATCTGGTATTATTGGAACTGCAACTGATACAGATTTTGCACCTAAATTAATTGCAGTTTTAATACATGCCATCATTGTTAAACTAGTATTTAATCCTTCATCAACTAATAGGATATTTTTATTTTTTAAGCACTCTAAAGGTTTTGAACCTCTAAATTTTGCAACCTGGTAGTTTAATAAAAAACCATGTAATAGTTTTGATCTATCAAAAATAAAATCTAAAGATATGTCAAAAGCTTTTACTAATTCTTCGTGAATCACAACTTCTTCTGACTCTGTAACAATTGCAATTTCACATTCATCATTATTTGGTGCATATATTTTGTCGGAAAATATATAATCAACTTCTGAATTCAACTCTTTTGCAACAATTTTTGCAATTTTGAAACCATTTAAAGAAGTAGAGAAAACCATCCATTCTTCAAGTTTCATTTCTTCAATTGGTAAAATATCTAATAATTGTTTTGCAGCATCATCTCTATCTTGAAAATAAATTTTACTATTATCCATTTAAACTCTCATATTTATTCATTTATTTTATACTGCTGTTTAATAGCACCAATAGGTTTTAACTCTAAGTTAAAGTATATAATATTTTGTCTAATAGTTTCATTGTCAGAAGATGAAGCAACCAATTCATTTTCAAACTTAATTGATAAAGCCCAACAAGTATCATTTATTCCAAATGTAAATGACTCTTTACTTCTAAGTGAATCCTCAATATTATAATTTTGAGTATATTTGATATTATATTTTTGTGATATTTTATAATCTAAAATAATTGTTGATGATTCTATATCTTCTTTATTTGAACTATCAGTTTTAATTGATTTATAATGACCTAATTCAAGAGATAATTTATTAATACTAGATTTATACGAAGAAGAACTTTCAATTAATTTATTATCTTCATTTGAATATAATAACCTGTTATATAAAG
>JABSON010000118.1 GCA_013215915.1 Campylobacteraceae bacterium
TATCAAAAGGAAACTCATTAGTTTATAAAAAAAACGATGAAGCTTATGCAAAAAAAGATTTTTCAGCTCCTTTTGATACTTTATTAAAAAAGAGATTCTATAATGCAAAAATCGAAAATATTACTTTACATAATGATGATAAAATAATTAGATTTTATCTAAGAACTAAATCTTCATATAAAGAAGAGATTAGTATTTTGCAATTAGAATTTACAGGGAAACATACAAATATTGTTATTACAGATGATAAATTAATAGTTTTAGAAGCTCTTAGACATATTGATGAATTTTCATCATCTAGAGTTGTTAAAGTTGGTGAGCTATTAGAAGAAGTTCCAAAGCAATCGTTTGTTCCAAAAATAGAAAAGATTGAAGATTTAGAAACTTTACTTTATGAGACTTATTCTAAAAAAGAAAATCAAAGTTTAGAAAATCTAAAAAAAGTCAAACTATCAAATTTAGAAAAAAACCTAAAAAAAATTGAAAAACTTTTATTATCTTTACCTAAAGAAGAAGAACTTAAAAATGAAGCAAAAGATTTATATGAAAAAGGTAATTTAATATTAAATAATTTATATTTAATTAAAGCTTACCAAAAAGAAATTGAAGTTTATAATAATGAGGGTGAATTAGTTACCCTTATTATGGATAATAATGAATCTTCGCCTTCTGTTTATGGAAATAAACTTTTTAAATTAGCTAAAAAAACAAAAAGAAAAGCTTTATCAATTTCTATAGAAAAAAATAATCTTGAAGAAAAACTATCATTTTTAAAAAGAATGATAGTAAATATTAAAAATTCTAAAAATATTGATGAGTGTGAATTTTTAATGCCTAAAAAAGAAAAGAATCAAAAAAGAACTAAAAAAGAACAACCTTATGAATCTTTTTTCTTTAATGGTTTTAAAATTATGTTAGGACGAAGTGAGAGAGAAAATGTATTTTTATTACAAAATTCAAAAGCTAGTGACTTTTGGTTCCATTTAAAAGATAGACCATCTGCTCATGTTATTGTTCAAAATTCTAAAAAAACTATACCTACTGATGTTATTGAAAAAGCTGCAATTTTATGTGCTAAGTTTTCTTTAGACTATGAAGGTAGATATGAAGTAGATTATACGCAAAGAAGAAATGTAAACATACAATCAGGTGCTAATGTTTTATATAATCCATATACAACAACAGTAGTAAATACATAAAAAAGTTTCAAATTTAACACTTCATTAAGTTCTAATGGAGAATTTGGGATAATATCAAATAAATAAAGAAAAACAAGGCTTATAATGGGAAATATAATAAAAGATAGCTCGACTAGGATTAAAACAGGATTAGTTTTATTATTAGCTATGTTAATAATAGGATATATCGATTCATATTTTGTAATGTGGTTATTTTTTGGTGGACTTTTAACAGTTTCACTCCAAGAATCAATGAAATTATTTAAAATGAAAAGCACAGAAATTTATTATTACACAGGTGCTTTATGGTGTGCAGCATATTTTTATCCAAATGCACAAGATTTAATTTTTGTACTATTAGTAGTTTATGGATCTGTTTTAGCTTACAAAAAAAACTTAGATAAAAACCTATTACTTCCATTATTATATCCAACTGCATCATTCTTATTTTTATTATCACTTTATGCACAGTTTGGAATGGATTCATTATTATGGTTACTTGTAATTGTTGCAGGTGCTGATATTGGAGCATACTTTGTTGGTAAATCATTTGGTAAAACTAAGTTCTCAGAAACTAGTCCAAATAAGACTTTAGAAGGTGTTGCAGGTGGAATTGCTGTAGCTGCTGTTTTAGGTACAATTTTTGCAATTGAACCTTTATCTTTAATGACAGGTTTTATTGTTTCATTATTTGTAGCTACTGCCTCTGTATTTGGTGATTTATTTGAATCATATTTAAAAAGAGAAGCTGGACTTAAAGATTCAGGTGATATTTTACCAGGGCATGGTGGAATTTTAGACAGAACAGATGGTTACCTTTTTGGTGGAATTATTATGTTAGTGATTTTAAGAGCTTTAGTTTGATTCTATTAGGTTCTACTGGTTCTATTGGTGTTAATGCATTAAATATTGCAAGAAAATTTAACATTACAGTTGAGGCTTTAGTTGCAGGTACTAATATTAAATTATTAAATGAACAAATAAAAGAGTTTAATCCTAAATTTGTAGTGATTGCAAATTCTTGTGATATTTCAAAAGTAAATCATAAAAATGTTCAAGCTGGTGAAGACGCAATATTAAATGTAATAGAAGAAGGTGTTTCTGATATTGTACTTAATGCATTAATTGGTTTTATTGGTTTAAAACCATCTTTAAAAACTATTGAATGTGGAAAACAATTATCTTTAGCAAATAAAGAGTCTCTTGTTGTTGCTGGTGAATTTGTTAATCAAGATAATTTAATGCCAATAGACTCTGAACATTTTGGCTTATGGTATTTAAAACAAGATAAAGAAATTGATTCACTTCTTATTACAGCATCGGGAGGATCTTTTAGAGATTATCCTCTTGAGTCTTTAAAAAATGTAAGCATTAAAGAAGCTTTAAATCATCCAAATTGGTCTATGGGAAATAAAATTACTATTGATTCTGCAACTATGACTAATAAAATATATGAGTTATTAGAAGCTAGATGGTTATTTAACACAACAAAGGTTGATGCAATTATTGAGAGTAAATCTTTAATTCATGCATTAATTAATTTTAAAGATGGTAGTACAACAGCACATTTTGCAAATACAAATATGCAATTGCCAATTGCGTATGCTTTGAAAAAGAAAGTAGATGAACAGATTTTACCTCATGTTAATTTATTAGAAGTAGCTTCGCTAGATTTTAAAGAAATTAAAAAAGATAGATATCCTATATGGGAAATTAAAAATCATATATTAGAAAATGCCCACTTAGGTGTTGTTTTAAATGCTGCAAATGAAGTTGCAGTAGCTAAGTTTTTAGATTCAAAAATTGGATTTTTAGATATAGCTCAAATTTCTATGAATGCTTTAGATAAATTTTCAAATGCTCATGCTAAAAATATTGATGATGTATTTTTAATTGATAAAGAAGTAAGGAGTTACTGTGGGTCTTGATTTATTAATTCCTTTTGGAATTTTATTAGCTTTAGTAGTATATTTAATTTATTCAAGAACTATGTTTGAAAAAGATATTGTTTCAATATATGAAGAAAAATTCGAAGAATGGAAAATACATAGTGATCAAAGTCCAAAAGAAAATGATCCAAAAGTTTTAATTGGTTTATTATATAAACAGAACTACAAATATGAGCTTGAAGTATTTGATAAAAAAGAAATGGATATACTAAATATTTCTAAGATAAATATTAAGGAAATGTAATGAAAGTTTTATTAATTATTCTTTTTGTATCAAGTTTTTTATTTTCAAAAAGCTTATATAGAGTAACAGATTCTAATATAGTAAAAGATAATATAAATAAATTAATATGGATTGATAATAAATCTGTAGTTAAAAATTATTTATCTCATAAAAAAGCCGAACCTTATTGTGAGAAATTAATTTATGCAGGTTTTAGCAATTGGAGACTACCTACATTAAAAGAATTTAAAACAATAGTTAATAAAAAAAATCATAGAACATATATAAAAAAAGTATTTAGATATAACAAAGCAACAGGCTATTGGGCAGATAAAGCTCATATAAGAACATTTTGGTTTTATGCAGATTATATGAATTTTATATCTGGAACTCCTTATTATGACAATAGAAACAAAAAGAAATTAGTAAGATGTGTTTCTTCAATGAACTAAGATTATATAATGAGTAAAAAAGTATTAATATTACATGGTTGGGGAGGTAGCTCTTATCCTCACTGGCAGGCACAATTAGCAGTTGATTTGATAAAAGATAATTATACTATCTCTTTTCCTTCTTTACCTAATAAAGATCATCCAAAACTTCATGAATGGATTACATATTTAAAAAAAGAATTAGAACATTTTAAACCTGATATTGTAGTTTGTCATTCATTAGGAAATATTTTATGGTTTCATATCTCTCATAGCTTGCATTTAAGTGTTGAAAAACTTCTTTTAGTTGCTCCTGTAAGAACAAATTGTGAAATAGAAGAATTAAAGAGTTTTTTCCCTTATAAATATACTAATGAATTAAAATCAAAAAAAACATTAATAATAGCATCTACAAATGATCCTTATTTAAATGTTGAAGAAGCAAAGATTTTACAAAAAGAATTAAATGTTCCAATTAGTATTTTAGATAATGCAGGGCATATAAATGCAGATTCAGGTTATGGTAAATTAGACCTAGCATATGAATTTGTTACAAAATAATAATAATAACAAAAGGAAGAATAATAAATGATTTTAAGTATTGAATCATCATGTGATGATAGTTCTATATCTATTACAAATATAGATACAAAAGAACTTGTATATCACAAAAAAATATCACAAGAACTGCAACATAGTATATATGGAGGAGTAGTTCCAGAATTAGCAGCAAGACTTCATGTAGAAGCACTACCTAAGATTTTAGAAGAGTGTAAAGAATATTTTCCTGATCTTAAAGCAATTGCAGTTACAAATGCACCAGGACTTGCTGTTACATTAATGGAAGGTGTAATGATGGCTAAAGCATTATCTTTATCTTTAGATATTCCTTTAATAGCTGTAAATCATTTAAAAGGGCATATCTATTCACTGTTTATTGAAAAAGAAGAAATTATGCCTATTACTATTTTATTAGTATCAGGTGGGCATACACAAATTATAGAAGCTAAATCATTAAATGATATGAATATTATAGCTTCTACTATGGATGACAGTTTTGGTGAGAGTTTTGATAAAGTATCTAAAATGTTAGGACTTGGATATCCAGGTGGTCCAGTTGTTCAAGACTATGCATTAAAAGGCGATAATGAAAGATTTGATTTTCCTGTTCCTTTAAGACAAAACCCTAAAATTGCTTTTTCTTATTCTGGTTTAAAAAATGCAGTTAGATTAGCAATTGAGACTATTGATAAAACTAATGAAAAAGATAGAGCAGATATTTGTGCCTGTTTCCAAAAAGCAGCAATCGCACATATTATGCAAAAAACAAAAAAATTATTTTCAATATCAGCTCCAAGTGATTTTGCAATTGTAGGTGGAGCAAGTGCGAATATATATCTAAGAGAAAACTTAGAAAAACTATGTGCAAAATATAAAACTAAACTTCATTTATCATCTTTAGAGTACTGCTCAGATAATGCAGCTATGATAGGTCGTGTTGCAATTGAACAATATAAGAACAATAATTTTGTAAAAATAAATGAAATAGATATACAATCAAGATTAAAGGATTTTTCATAATGTTTAAAATGGGAGCTTCTTTAGATGGCGATGTCTATGAAACAAAAAAAGATGATAAAAAGAAAAAGTCTATAAATCAAATTATTCCTAAAAACCAACATCAATTAGTTTTTACTTTTGAAAAAAGAAAAGGAAAACCTGTTACACTTTTAGGAAGACTATATATAAATGAAAAAGAAAAAAAAGATTTATTAAAACTTTTAAAGAAAAAACTAGCTTGTGGAGGCGCCATTAAAGAAGAATGGTTTGAGTTCCAAGGTGATGTGAAAGCTAAAATTATAGATGTTCTTACAAAAGAGGGTTGGAAGTTTAAATAATTATAAGGATATAGAATGCTAAAGGTTTATGAAGAAGTTAATACATTAGATAAAAGGTGTTATGATAAATTCTTTTTAAGTGAAGATTTACTTATGGAACAAGCAGCCTCTTCTATGTACTCATATATAAATAAAAAATTCAAAAAGAATAAAACAATATTAATTGTATGTGGAACGGGTAATAATGCAGCTGATGGTTTAGCCCTTGCTCGTATGTTATATACAAAATATGATGTAAAACTTTATATTCCTTATGAGCTAAAATCTTCAATGGCTATACTTCAAGAAAAAAGAGTTAAAGCCTTAGGACTTAAAATAGTGTCTTATGCGTCATCTTGTGATATTCTTGTTGATTGTTTATTTGGTACAGGTTTAAATAAACCATTAGATGATACAAGAAAGACCTTAATCGATAAATTAAATAGATTAAAGGCTTTTAAAATTGCCTGTGATATTCCAAGTGGAATAAATATAAAGGGACAAATAAAATCAAAAGCTTTTATTGCTGATATTACAATTACAATGGGAGCTTTAAAATCTTCACTTTATTCAGATGCTGCTAAAGATTATGTTGGGAAAGTTATAGTTTCTAACTTAGGTATACAAAGAGAAATGTATGAAATTGAAGATAACAATATATTTTTATTAGAAAAAAAAGATATGAAATTACCTTTCAGAAAAAAGAATAATACTCATAAGGGATTATTTGGGCATTTGAGTGTAATTGTAGGTGAAAAAGAAGGTGCAGGAATAATTGCTGGTAATGCTGCATTTTCATTTGGAGCTGGATTAGTGTCTGTAATTACTCATAAAGAACTATCTTTACCTAATCATTTAATGCAAAGTCATAAACTTCCATTAAATACAACAGCTATCGCTCTTGGAATGGGTTTAGGTAATTTTGAAAAAAATGAGATAAAAAATATATTAAGTAAAAAAGTTAAAAAAATAATTGATGCAGATATGTTTTATGAAGAAATGATTTTAAATGTTTTAAAAGATGATGTAGTATTAACTCCACATCCAAAAGAATTTGTATCATTACTAAAACTATCAAAAATCTATGATATTAATATAAATGAATTACAAGAGAACAGATTTAAATATATATATGAGTTTTCAAAACAATATCCTAAGGTTACTATACTATTAAAAGGTTCAAATACCTTAATTGCAAAAGATGGAAAAATACTAATTAATAGATTTGGCACTCCTTCATTAAGTAAAGGAGGTAGTGGAGATGTTTTAAGTGGTTTAATAGCTTCTTTGCTAGCACAGAACTATTCTTCTTTTGAGGCAGCTTATGTGGCTTCTCTAGCTCATGCTATTGCTGCTAGTAAATATAAAAAGAATAATTATTCTTTAAGTCCACAAGATATAATAGATGAGGTAAAAAAATTATGATAATAATACAAACAAGTACAAATAAAAGAAAAGAAGCAAAATATATAGCATCTGTTTTAATAAAAGATAAATTAGCAGCCTGTATCCAAATATTAAAAGTAGAATCTTTGTATATGTGGAAAGAAAAAGTAGAAAATGAAAAAGAGTTTGTTTTAACTATTAAAACAACAAAATCTAATTTTAAAAAGATAAAAAAAATTATAAAAAAAATACATTCTTATGATCTGCCTGAAATAATATCTTTTAAAGTTAAAAAGTCATCAAAAGAATATATTGAGTATATTTATAAGAATGTAAAAAAATAGATAGATTCCTTAATAAGTAATAATATTAATTATATTATAAGTTTTAATTATAAAAATATGAAGAATTATGAATAAATCCTAGTATTTATAAAGAATTTAGGAATTTTAACGGAATACACTTGACTTATACTGGTTTTTTTATTATAATCCCACTCACAAAACAAGATAAATGTTGTTTAACATTTTCAAGTTTTATTGTCGGGGCGTAGCGCAGTCTGGTTAGCGCACCTGGTTTGGGACCAGGGGGCCGGAGGTTCGAATCCTCTCGCCCCGACCATTTTTAAATTTGTTGGTAGGTATAGCTCAGTTGGTTAGAGCATCGGTTTGTGGTACCGAGGGTCGCCGGTTCGAACCCGGTTACTTACCCCATTTTTAAATACATTTAATGCTTCCATAGCTCAGCTGGATAGAGCAACGCCCTTCTAAGGCGTAGGTCGCACGTTCGAATCGTGCTGGGAGTACCATTTTATATTTTAATGCGGATGTGGTGAAATTGGTATACACGCTAGACTTAGGATCTAGTGCTTTACGGCGTGAAGGTTCAAGTCCTTTCATCCGCACCATTCAAAGCTTTATGTAAATGATGTTTACATCGTTTTCATAGAGCTTTTTTAGTCTAGAACTAAAAAACTTTAATGCTTCCATAGCTCAGCTGGATAGAGCAACGCCCTTCTAAGGCGTAGGTCGCACGTTCGAATCGTGCTGGGAGTACCACTTTATATGATGACCCGTTAGCTCAGTTGGTAGAGCATTTCCCTTTTAAGGAAGTGGTCGATGGTTCGAATCCATCACGGGTCACCATTGCTTTAAATAAATAGTTTAAGACTGTTTATTTAAAGCTTTTTTTTTCTAATAAGAAAAAGTTATTATTTTGTCGGGGCGTAGCGCAGTCTGGTTAGCGCACCTGGTTTGGGACCAGGGGGCCGGAGGTTCGAATCCTCTCGCCCCGACCATTTTTAAATTTGTTGGTAGGTATAGCTCAGTTGGTTAGAGCATCGGTTTGTGGTACCGAGGGTCGCCGGTTCGAACCCGGTTACTTACCCCATTTTTAAATACATTTAATGCTTCCATAGCTCAGCTGGATAGAGCAACGCCCTTCTAAGGCGTAGGTCGCACGTTCGAATCGTGCTGGGAGTACCA
>JABSON010000119.1 GCA_013215915.1 Campylobacteraceae bacterium
ATCATCCATATCTTCGTGTGTGTCACACTTGATTTGGATGGGAATTATAGGGTAATGGGCTTTAGATGTCAAGGGTTAAAACATAAATGTAGCTTAAATTGTTAAATTCAATGTTTTATCATTATTTAATTTATAGATGAAGGATTAAAAAGATTGATTGTATAACTATTATTAAAAATTATATTAGGGGTAGAAGTAAAAGAGTTATTGTCTTTTAATTCTAAAGATTATTTAACATTCAACTGCATTAACAGCAAGTCCACCTAATGATGTTTCTTTATATTTATTCATCATATCTTTTCCTGTTTCAAACATTGTTTTAATAACAGAGTCCAAAGATACGTGATGTTTACCATCACCATTAATTGCCATTCGAGCTGCATTTACAGCTTTCATTGAAGCCATTGCATTTCTTTCAATACAAGGAATTTGTACAAAACCTCCAATTGGATCACAAGTAAGACCAAGATTATGTTCCATTCCAATTTCAGCAGCATTTTCAACTTGATCAACACAACCACCCATTAGTTCAGCCAATGCACCAGCAGCCATAGAACATGCAACTCCAACTTCACCCTGGCAACCAACATCAGCACCTGAGATAGAAGCATTTTTTTGATATAACATTCCAATTGCACCCGCAGTTAATAAAAAAGAATTTATATCATCTATATTATAGGCACTTAAATTTTTATTTAAAAATCTATTCATATAATGTAAAACAGCAGGAATAATCCCAGCTGCTCCGTTTGTAGGAGCAGTTACTACTCTTCCACCACAGGCATTTTCTTCATTTACAGCTAAAGCATATAAATCAATCCAATCCATAACTTCTAAAGGATCAACCATTGAAAAATTTGCTTTATTAGATAATTTATCATAAAGTTTTTTTGCACGTCTTGGAACTTTTAGTCTTCCAGGCATTAAACCTTCATGCTTACAACCTTCTGTAACACAAGTTTCCATAACTGTCCAAATCTCTTTTAATTTGTCTTTTATTTCTTTTTCACTTCTGTATGTTTTTTCATTTTCCATAATTAATTCAGAAACTTTTAAAGAGTGTTTTTTACATAAGTCAATTAATTCTTTTGCATTCTTAAATTCATAAGGAACTTTTACATCATTTTTAATTACTGTTGTATTTATATCATCTTCGCTTAAAACAAATCCTCCACCAATAGAATAAAATGTTTTATTGAAAATTTCTTTCTTTTCATCATCATAAACAAAGAATTTAATAGCATTAGAATGATAAGGTAAAAATTCCATTTTTAATACTAAATCTTTATCATAATCAAAATCTATTTGAATATTATCAATTAAGTTAACTCTTTTATTCTTTTTAATATTATCTACTTCTATATCCATAGAATTAGTATCAATGTTTTGTGGTGTTTTACCTGATAAACCTAAAAGTACAGCTTTATCACTTGCGTGCCCTAAACCTGTTGCAGCTAATGAACCATATAAAATGATTTCAATTCTATTTATTTTTTTCAATAAATCTTTTTCTTTTAGTAAATTAATAAAATTATTTGAAATAATCATAGGTCCTACAGTATGAGAACTTGAAGGTCCAATTCCAATTTTAAAAATATCAAAGATGCTAGATTTCATAGTCTTCCTTAAAATGTTTTTGTGATTATACATAAAGAGTATAAATTTGAAGTCATAAAAACTTCAAATTTAAAATTAGTGGTCTAAAATTTGTTCTAAGAACTGTTTTAACCTTGGTGACTGAGGGTTATCAAAGAAATCATGAGGATTATTTTCTTCAACAATTTGTCCTTCATCCATAAAAATTACTCTATCTGCAACTTTTTTTGCGAAACCCATTTCATGAGTTACACAAACCATTGTAATTCCTTCATCAGCAAGACCAACCATAACATCTAAAACTTCTGAAACCATTTCAGGATCAAGTGCAGATGTTGGTTCATCAAATAACATAATTTCAGGATTTTTACATAAACATCTAGCAATTGCAACTCTTTGTTGCTGCCCACCTGATAATTGATTAGGATATTTATGCGCCTGATCTGCAATTTTAACTCTTTCTAAAAAATGCATAGCTGTAGCGATTGCTTCTTTTCTTGGTTTTTTATAAACCCAAGTTGGGGCAAGAATTAGATTCTCTAAAATTGATAAATGTGGAAAAAGATTAAAGTGTTGAAATACCATACCAATATGTGATCGAATATGTCTTACAACTTTTACATCATCAATTAAATCAGTTCCATTAATAAAAATTTTACCTTCTTGAAAATGTTCTAAATGATTCATACATCTAATAGTAGTTGATTTACCGGACCCAGAAGGTCCACAAATAACTAATTTTTCACCTTTTTTAATATTTAAATTAATATCTTTTAATACATGGAAATCACCATACCATTTATTCACATTTTCCATTTTTATCATATATTCAACTTCACTCATAATATTTCCTTATTTAGAAATAAGCTTAATGCTAATTCTTATTTATTATCTGTATTAAATTTTCTCTCTATTGATTTTGAGTATTGCGACATTGAAAAACAAATAAACCAATATATAATTGTTACAAAAACGTAACCTTCTAATTCAAAACCTAACCACTGGGTATCTGAGTTTGTTAAAGTAACCATTGCCAAAATATCAAATAATCCAATAATTAAAATTAGTGTTGTATCTTTAAATAAAGCAATAAAAGAACCAACAATATTAGGAATAGATATTTTTAAAGCTTGTGGTAAAATAACTAAAAACATAGCCTGCCAATACGTTAAACCTAAAGCATTTGCAGCTTCATATTGACCTCTTGGAATTGCTTGTAAACCACCTCTAATAACTTCGGCTATATAAGCTGATTGAAATAATGTAATTCCAATTAACGCTCTTAATAATTTGTCAAACTCTATACCTTCATGAAAAAACATAGGTAATACAACTGATGCCATAAATAAAAGTGTAATTAAAGGAACACCACGAATAAATTCAATAAATCCTATACATAAAGTACGAATTAAAGGCATTGAACTTTGTCTTCCTAACGCCAAAGCTACCCCAATTGGAAAAGATGCAATAATTCCAACAGCTGCAACTAAAATAGTTAACATAAGTCCACCCCATTTATGAGTTTCAATATGTTCTAAACCAAACACACCACCAGATATAAGAATAAAACAAATAACAGGATATAAACTTAAAATTAATAATCTTAATTTAAAAGATATATTCATTTTAAATACAATAACAGCTGCAATCGTTATAAAAATAACTGAATTAGGACGCCAGTGTTCACTTTCTGGATAAAATCCATACATAAACTGGTCAAATTTTTCAATAATAAAAATCCATCTAGCACCATCTTTTGTGATTTCTTCTTTTGTACCACTCCAAGTAGCATCAAATATCATCCAATCCAAAACAGGAGGAATAATTATATATAATAAGTAAAAACCTATTAAAGTTAATATTGCATTAGGAATACTTGAAAATAGTTTCTCTTTCATCCAATGAACTAGACCCTTAGTTCCCGATGGAGCTTCTCTTGTTAATTTTTCTTCAAATATAGCCATTTTATCTCTCCTTTATTTGAATTTTTGCATTTACATAATTTAATGTAATTGAAATAATAATTGAAAAAGTCAAATATACAGCCATAGTCATTAAAATAATTTCAATAGCTTGACCTACTTGATTTAATGTTGTACCTGAAAACAAAGTAACAATCTCTGGATAACCAATAGCAGTTGCTAGTGATGAATTTTTAACTAAATTTAAATATTGATTAATAACAGGAGGAATAATTACTCTTAATGCCTGAGGAAGAACAACTTTTTGTAAAATAATATGATCTTTTAAACCTAAAGATTTAGCAGCTTCTTTTTGACCTTTTGGAACAGATTCAATTCCAGCACGTACCGCTTCTGCTATGTACGTTGCTGTATAAATACTTAAAGCAAATGCTAGAGCAAGTAACTCTGGAATAATAGTAAATCCACCTTTAAAGTTAAAACCTTTTAAATAAGGATACTCAGCATTTACTGGTTGTCCTGAAATAAAATAAACAAATAATGGAGATAAAATTAAAATTGCTAATGAAACTTTTACAATTGGAAATTCTTCACCCGTTTCATCATGTCTTTTTTTCGACCACTTAACTAAATAAATTACGGAAACAATTGCAATTAAAATAGCTGCAAAAACAAAAATAAAGTTTGATTCTAAAATTGGTTTAGGTAAAATAAATCCCCTGTTATTAATAAAAAAAGAATCAAAATAAACTATACTTTGTCTAGGACTTGGAAGTGCAGCTAATACAATGTTATACCAAAATAGAATTTGTAATAAAATAGGAATATTCCTAAATATTTCTACATATACCATACATAGTTTTGAAATCAACCAGTTAGCTGATAATCTTCCAATTCCTACAAGTAGTCCTATAATAGTAGTAAATACTAATGCAATAACAGAAACTAATAAAGTATTTAAAATACCTACAACAAATACTCTACCATAAGATGAAGAAACATCATCATAAGGTATTAAACTTTGAGAAACACCAAAACCTGCAGCTTCTTCTAAAAATGCAAATCCTGTTGTAATTCCTCTTTTTTCTACATTTTCAAACATATTTCCTAGAAAATACATAAATGTAAAAACAACAAGTGCCAATGTTAATATTTGATAAAGAACTGCTCTATTTTCTGGATTGTTAAAAAATCCTTTAGAAAAGAGAGGAGTTTTATTTCTATTTTTCATTTTATTCCTTAGAGATAAAGAGGCATAAGCCTCTTTAGTATTTTACTTATCTAATTGGCATTGGGTACATTAAGCCCCCTTTATTCCATAATTTATTTAAACCTCTAGGAATATTAAGTGCAGAATCTGCTCCTACATTCTTTTTATATGATTGACCATAATTACCAACTTGTTTGATAATGTTATAAGCCCAATTATTTTTTAAACCTAAGTTTTCTCCAGCTTTACCAGAAACACCTAATAATCTTTGAATAGTAGGATTGGCAGATTTTAATTGTTTATCTACATTTTCTTTATTAACTCCAGATTCTTCAGCTTGTATAATTGCATACATTGTCCACTTAACAACATTAAACCATTTATCATCACCTTGTCTTACAACAGGGCCTAATGGTTCTTTAGAAATAATATCAGATAAAATTGTATATCCTGAAGGATTTGACATTTTAGATCTAATTCCAGCTAATTGAGAAGCATCAGATGTAATTGCATCACATCTTCCTTTTTTGAAACCATCTCCTGTTTGACCAGAAGTATCATAAGTAACTGCTTTATATTCCATTTTATTTGCTCTAAAATAATCTGTTAAATTAAGTTCAGTTGTAGTACCTGCTTGAATACAAAAAGTTGCACCGTCTAATTCACTAGCTTTAGAAACACCTAATTTATTATTAACTAAAAAACCTTGTCCATCATAATAATTCACTCCAGCAAAAGTAACACCTAAAGAAGTATCTCTTGTAGCTGTCCAAGTAGAAGCTCTTGCTAATACATCAATTTCACCTGAAGCTAAAGCTACAAATCTTTCTTTTGCAGTTAAAGGAATATATTTCACTTTTGAAGCATCACCTAAAACAGCTGCAGCTACACTTTTACAAAAATCAACATCTAGGCCTTTCCAAACACCTTTTGAATCTGTAGTTGAGAAACCTGGAATACCAGTAGATACTCCACAATTTAAAACACCTTTATCTTTAACTTTATCTAAAGTACCAGCATTTGATACAGTCGCCATAAGTGATAAAGAAACAACACCTATTGAAGCCATTTTTAAAATATTCATTTTTTGTCCTTTTGATTTTTGTCAATTTATAATGTAAACTAATCTATAAATTCAGTATATATCTAGAATATAGCATTTACATAGCAAATAAATAAACTTTATAATTAAGCAATAAATCACTAGTTAATTTAGTATAATATGTACAATTATTGCTTTTATGATATACTTAAAATAATAAATGATTTAGGATAATAATTATGAATAAGAAACGAATATTGCTTTTCTCTACATTAATAATAATTGTATTTCTACTTATGACTTATTTTAGTACAAATAATGATAAAGTAAATAATCTAAATAACATGAAAAAACTACCATATAAATATGATAGTCTTGCAGAATTTACCACAATTGGCACAGGTGGAATTAAAGGAACTTATTATTTAACTGGTAATATCATATCTAATTATGTAAATAGTATAAAAAAACAAACGGGAATTAGATTATACGTAGAATCAACAGCTGGATCTATTTACAATATTAATGCAATTAAAAGTGGAGAATTTGATTTTGGAATTGTCCAATCAGATATTGCATACAAAGCATTAAAAGGTGAAGGTAAATTTAAAGGGAATCCTTACTACAAATTAAAATCAGTAATTGCAATATATCCAGAGTTATTGACATTAATAACAAGAAAAGATTCAAATATTAACTCGCTTTTTTCTATTCAAGAAAAAAGAATAAATGTGGGGAATAAAGGCTCAGGTAATGCACATACTATTGATCAACTATTAGAAGAAAACAATATAAGTGATTTTGATTTTTCAGAAGTGAAATATTTAAATATAAGAGAAGCGTCAAAAGCTTTAATTGATAATAAACTTGATGCTTATTTTAGCATGAGTGGACATCCTTCGACAAATATTATAAATCTTGAAAAAAAAGTAGATCTTAAATTAATCTCATTAAATACTAAAAAAACTAATGAATTAATAAAAAAATATCCATATTTTACTTCAGGAATAATTAAAACAAATACTTATAAAGAACAAAATAAAGATATTTATACTTTTGGAGTTAAAGCAGTTTTAGTTACTTCTTCAAATGTAAGTGAAAAAATAGTTTATACAATTACAAAAGCAATATTTGAAAATTTTGAAGAGTTTAAACAGAAGCATCCAGTTTATGTGAATATGTCTAAAGAATCATTATTAAAGGGTTTATCTTTGCCTTTACACATAGGGGCAAGAAAATATTTAGAGGAAATAGGTCTTTTAAAGTAAAAAAGCTAAAGATTTGACTCTTTAGCTTTTTATATTATAGAGGTAAATCGATAATATAACCATATCCCTTATGAGATACAATAAAATCACAATCTTTAATTTTATCTTTTAATCTTTTCATAACTGTTCTAAAAGCAGAATCAGATGTAGTAATATCATCCCAAACTTTAATTTTAAAAGAGTCAACTGAAATAACTTCACCAATATCTGAAATTAAAACATTTAAAATTTGACTTTCTTTGTTTGAAAGTTTAACACTTTCACCATTTCTATATAAGATATTTCTACCTTTTTTATATGAATATGTTTTATTTAATTTAACAACTTCATCACTATCTTTTGTCTCTTGACCTGCTTTATCAGCTAAAAGTTCAGTTTTAGCTTTTTGAAGCATATCCATCATATCATCAATATTAAGAGGTTTAACGAAATAACCTAACACTCTTAAATTAATTAATTTTAATAGATCTTCTTCATTTTTATGTGCAGACACTATAATAAATCTTTGATCAGAATTTATATCTAGCATTTCATCTATCATTGTCAAACCATCTTTGTTTGGCATTCTAATATCTGTTAAAACTAAATCAAAACTTTGTTCTTTAAAAAGATCAATTCCTTCTTGTCCATCACATGCAACTAAAACTTCATCAAAGATAGTATTTAAATAAAAAGACAGAGTTTTTCTCGCAAGTTCTTCATCCTCAACCAATAAAACTCTAGTTTTATAATCATTCATAACTAACTCCATTATTTTTTCTTATTATTTCTACATTATATCAAATTAATGACTAAATAGGTAGTATTATGATAAATTTTAACTCATTTATTGTATTTAGTGCAAAGTTGTAACCTTATATTTTTTTTTCAATAATTATTTTACACCTATAGAAGCCAATTTCTGTGTCTTTATTTTGAAATTTTGAACTAAAGTATGCTTCGTACATACGGCTCATTACCTCGTTATTTGCTCTTCAACAATTATTTACTATTTTAATCCTAATTTTATTATTTAATTCTAAAATATTAATTTCTACTAATGGAAAAAAACTTTCATTTTTAAGTTTATTTAAGACAACATCATGAGAATTATTAAGAATATTTACAATTACTTGCTCGAATTCATTTTCATAAGTATTAATTTCAATATCATTATTATTGAACTTTAACTTAGTGTTACTACTTTTAAATTGACTATTAACTATTTTATACGAGCTTTCGAACTCTTTTAAAACAGAGAAACTTTTTTTATCTTTATTTAGTTTGTAAAACTTTCTAACATCATCAATTGTATTAGACGCAAATGATATTTGCAGTTTTATATCTATAATATTATTATACAAACTCTATTTAGAACATTTCTCATTATAATAATTACCTCTTAAAAA
>JABSON010000012.1 GCA_013215915.1 Campylobacteraceae bacterium
ATAAACAATTCTTATGATTTTTTATAAAATCTTTATGAGCATTTTCATTAGTATAATTAGTAACAATAAATATTCCAGCTACTTTAATATTAAATTCTTTAGCAACTTTTAAAACAGAATAAAATTCCATATTTTCAATTCCAAAACCAAAGTCTTTAAATGATTTACAAAGATTTTCATTTATTGAAAT
The DNA here is from genome assembly GCA_013215915.1 of Campylobacteraceae bacterium. Lineage (GTDB taxonomy): Bacteria > Campylobacterota > Campylobacteria > Campylobacterales > Arcobacteraceae > NORP36. Next base: position 191 of record JABSON010000012.1, read on the forward strand.
ATAATTAGAACAATTTACAATAGTATCATTTCTAAATGAATCATTTAAACCCTCACATATATTTTCAATTGGAGTATAAGAATCTTTTGATAAAAAAGATAGTTCAAAGTTAGCTGCCCTTTTTGATTCTAAAATATCAAATATTTTAAAATCACCATATGAACCAGCAGTTCCAATAAATATAATTTCTTCAGGTTTATTTTCTAAACAAATCTTTGTTAAATTAATTGCAGTATCAATTAAACCAATACCAATAGTTTTAGCGAATGAAAAACTTTCAATCTTTCCAGCACAAACTATCATTTACAATCCAATACATAATAAGCATTTATATCAATGTTTCTACTCAGGTTAGAAGATGGTAATATTTTTTTATATTTTTCTGAGGCATCGATATTTGTAATTGTTTTTCTTTTATTTGAAGAATGAAGTTTAATTGATTTTATAGAACAAGTAGAATCTAGTTCTAAAGATAAAGTTTGAGAATAAGATTTAATCCATTTAATAGCTTCAATTCTAAGTTCATCTTTTTGAATCTCTTTTGAAGACTCTTTAACTTTCCAAGATAAGTCTGTTATTAATAAAGATACAGATCTATGATCTTTAATTTTAACCATTTTTGAAATGAAATTATTAAATTCTTTTGCTGATGAAGTAGAAATCTCATATTTTAATGAACCAATATATGACAAAAGTTTTGGAGTTCTATTCGCTCTATATTTATAATTTGGTTTAACTGTTAAAGAATCAAATTTTTTATTTATTGTTTTATAGTTTTTTATTTCTTTTTCAAAATCTTTTAATATTTTTAAAACTTCTTTTTCTGAATTACTCTCAAGTTTAATAAGAAAATTATTTGATAAAATTTCAATTTTTAGATCTTTAGTAAAAGTTTTATCAAAATTAACTTCATATGAATATAAAGAAAAAGGAAGTAAAAGGAATAATAATTTATTTAGTTTCATTTATATCCTAACTGGAATGTTATTTGATTTTAAGTATCTTTTTAGATCCATAATATCAATTTCTTTAAAGTGAAAAATAGAAGCTGCTAAAGCTGCACTTGCTCCACAATCAAAAGCTTCTTTCATATGAAGCATAGTACCTGCTCCTCCAGAAGCAATTACAGGAATATCTAAAACTTTAGAAATCAATGAAGTTATATTAAGTTCAAATCCACTTTTTGATCCATCTGCATCCATTGAAGTAAGTAATATTTCACCTGCTCCTCTTGATTCAACTTCTTTTGCCCATTCAAGAGCATCAAGTCCTGTATCTTCTCTACCACCTTTTACAAAAACATGATAAGTTCCATCTTTGACTTTTTTAACATCAATAGCTACAACTATACATTGAGAACCAAATCTTTTTGAAGCTTCATTTATAAAGTCTGGATTAGAAACAGCAGAAGAGTTTATAGAAACTTTGTCACAACCTACATTTAATAGTTTATAAATATCCTCAAGTTTTCTAATCCCTCCTCCTACAGTTAAAGGAATAAAAACTTCTTTTGCTACATCTTTAACAATATCAATAATAGTATCTCTATTATCAGATGATGCAGTAATATCTAAAAAAGTAATTTCATCAGCACCTTCATCATTATATCTTTTCGCAATTTCAACAGGATCACCTGCATCTCTTAAACCAACAAAGTTTACACCTTTAACTACTCTTCCATCTTTAACATCTAAACAAGGAATTATTCTTTTTGCAAATGTACTCAAATCTAATCCTTTTAACGAATTTTTTAAATATTATCTAATTGTAAGTTAAAATAAGATATACTTTTGGTCATGGATAAAATTAAAGCAAAAAAAAGATACGGACAGAACTTTCTAAAAGATGAAAGTATATTATTAAGAATCATCGAATCGATGCCCTATAATAAAAATAAGCTAGTAGAAATCGGGCCTGGCTTAGGTGATTTGACAGAAAAATTAGTCAAGTACAAAGATGTGAGAGCTTATGAGGTAGATAGAGATTTAATATCTATTCTACGAACAAAGTTTGCAATACAATTAGATAATGGTAAACTAGAACTTCTCCACACAGATGTACTAGAAGCTTGGGATAACCAAGGTAGCCTTTATGATGGTAAATACGATATGATCGCAAACTTACCATATTATATTGCAACAAATATTATATTAAGAGCCTTAGAGGATGATAACTGTGAACATATTATAGTTATGATTCAAAAAGAAGTAGCATTAAAGTTTGCAGCTAATGAAAAAGAAAAACCTTTTTCAGCATTATCTGTTATTACAAAACTTTTATCAAATGAAGCTAGGATACTATTCGATGTACCTCCAACTTCATTCGAACCTGCTCCTAAGGTAATGTCTTCAATTTTATATATTAGAAAAGATGCTTCAAAAAGTATTGAACCTGGTTTCAAAAAGTTTTTAAAAGCCTGTTTCGTACAGCCTAGAAAAAAGCTTTCTAAAAATATAGCTTCAGTAGTGAATAAAGATGAAGTATTAAAAATGTTTGAAGAACTTGATATAAATGAAAATGTTCGACCTCATGAAATTTCTGCATGTTTGTACAGCCAAATGTACAAAAAGGTAGTTAATAATGGAAGAAACAAATAATATTACAGAAAATGGTGCAGTTGTTGGTGTAGAAAAAGAAATTCAGAAGGAAGTTTTAGTAAAGACTGAAAATACTTCTGAGGCGAAACCAAAAGAAGCAAAAGAAGAAAACAAACCTCAAGCAAAAAAACCGGTGCATAACCACCCTAAAAAACCAGTTCACAATCATAATAAAAAACCAGGTGATAAATCAAAAAAACCTGCTATTAAACCAAAAATCAAAGTTACATCAGGTGATGGATGGACTAGTGATCTAAAAAAAGCGTTTAATGTAAATGAAAGAATCCAAAAAGACAGACTAAATCCTCATAATAAATTAGATTTATCTACTAATGCCAAAATCAAAATCACACCATTAGGTGGTTTAGGTGAAATTGGTGGAAATATGATGATAATTGAAACTGAAAAAGAAGCAATTATTGTTGATGTTGGTATGAACTTCCCAGATGAAACTATGCATGGTGTAGATATTTTAATTCCTGACTTTTCTTACCTTAGAGAAATTAAAGATAAAGTTGTTGCTGTTATTATTACTCATGGTCATGAAGATCATATTGGTGCAATGCCTTACCTTTTCAAAGAAATGCAATTTCCAATTTATGGAACATCTTTACCATTAGAAATGATTGGTTCAAAATTTGATGAACATAGAATGAGACAACATAGAGCTTTATTTAGAGCTATTGAAAAAAGAAGACCTATTAAAATATCTGAAGATTTTGAAGTTGAATGGATGCATGTAACTCACTCAATTATTGATTCATCTGCAATTGCTATTACAACAAAAGCAGGAGTAATGATTCATACAGGTGATTTTAAAATAGATCATACTCCAATTGATAATTATCCAACAGATTTACATAGACTTGCATATTATGGAGAAAAAGGTGTTTTATTATTAACATCTGATTCAACTAATTCGCACTCTCCAGGATTTACAAGAACTGAAAGAACTGTAGGACCTACTTTTGATAGAATTTTTGCTACATCTAAAGGTAGAGTTTTAATGTCTACTTTCTCTTCAAATATTCATAGAGTTTCTCAAGCAATTGAGAGAGGAATAGCAGCTGGTAGAAAAGTATGTGTTATTGGTAGATCAATGGAAAAAAACTTAGACCTAGCAATGGGACTTGGATACATTAAATTTCCAAAAGATAAATTTATTGATGCATACGAAGTTAACAAATATGCAGATAATGAAGTTTTAATTGTAACAACAGGTTCTCAAGGTGAACCAATGTCAGCTTTATATAGAATGGCAATTCACGAGCACAGACATATTAAAATTAAGCCAACAGATACTATTGTATTATCTTCAAAAGCTATTCCTGGTAATGAAGCTAGTGTATCTGGTGTTATTAACCACTTATTAAAAGCTGGAGCTGCTGTTGCTTATCATGATTATCCGGATTTACATGTATCTGGTCATGCTGCACAAGAAGAACAAAAATTAATGTTAAGATTAGTTAAACCTAAATTCTTTTTACCAGTTCATGGTGAATATAACCATGCATTAAAACATGGTAAAACTGGAATTGCGTGTGGTGTTCTTGATAGAAATATGTATGTTATGAATGCTGGGGAACAAATTGAAGTTGGTCCTAAATTTATGAAAAAAGTTAAAACAATTAAATCTGGAAAAGTTTATATTGATAACCAATTAAATCATAAAATTGCAGAAGATGTAGTAATTGATAGACAAACAATGGCAAACGAAGGTATTGTTATGATTGTTGCTCAAATTAATCAAAGTGATAGAACTCTTGCTGGAAAACCAAAAGTTGCATCATTTGGACTAGTTGCTGATAAACAAGATAGATTCTTTGCAAAAGAAATTGAAGACTTATTAACAACATTCTTAACAAATACAAAAGAAGGAATTTTCTCTAATAACAGAATTTTAGAAGATGAAATTAGAAAAGTTGTTAGAAAACATTGTATTAGAAAATACAAAAAATACCCTATGATTGTTCCTACTTTATTTGTACAATAAGGATTAATATGAATTACGAGAAAATTGCAAAAGAAGTATTATTAACAGAAGCTAAAGAGTTAGAACTCGCAGCTTCTGCTATTGATGCTTCTGCAATTGAAAAAGCTGTTGAATTAATTATTGCCTCAAAAGGTAAATTAATAATAACAGGTGTTGGTAAATCTGGACTTGTTGGAGCTAAAATAGCTGCTACACTTGCAAGTACAGGAACATCTTCATTTTTCCTACACCCAACTGAAGCCATGCATGGTGATTTAGGGATGATAGGCAAAGAAGATATAGTTTTAGCTTTATCTTATTCAGGTGAAAGCGAAGAACTAATTCAACTTTTACCTCATTTAAAAAGATTTGATATTCCATTAATTGCTATGGCAAAAACTGAAAAATCAACTCTTGGAAAATATGCAGATATCTTTTTTAACATTAATGTTACAAAAGAAGCCTGCCCACTAGATACTGCTCCTACTTCATCAACTACATTGACAATGGCAATGGGTGATGTTTTAGCAGTATGTTTGATGAATAAAAGAGATTTTCAAAAAGAAGATTTTGCATCATTTCATCCAGGTGGTTCATTAGGGAAAAAACTATTTATTAAAGTATCTGATTTATTAAGAAAAAATGATTTACCAATAGTTTCACGTGAAACAAAATTAAAAGATGCAATAGTAAAAATGAGTGAAGGTAGGTTAGGAAGTGTTATAATACTAGATGAAGATCAAAAGGTATTTGCACTTTTAAGTGATGGTGACTTAAGACGAGCTCTAATGAAAGATGATTTTTCATTAGATTGCAAAGTTGAAGAAATAGCAAGTAAAAAGCCAAAAACAATTCAGAATAAGAATTTATTGGCAAGTGATGCTTTAGAGATTATAGAAAATTACAAAATACAAGTTTTAATAGTTGAAGATGAAAATCAAAAACTATTAGGTGTTTTACATATTCATGATCTTATTGAAGCTGGAATAAAATAGGAAATAACATGGAAAAAAAAACAAAAAAATTTGAAGAAGTAATAAAAACGAGATTAAATAAATTTATCTCGCATAATTCAAAGTATTCAAGAAGAGAAGCTGATAGATTAATAGCTGATGGTAAAGTTAAAATAAACAAAAAAACTGTTGAAGATATGGGTTCTGGTGTTGATCCAGAGAATGATATTGTTACTGTTAATGATAAAACAGTTAGAATTGAAAAAGATAAAATGTATACAGTTATTGTATATAACAAACCTAAAGGTGAATTAGTAACTAAAAATGATCCTAGAGAGCGAAGAATTATTTATGATACTTTAGATAAAAAATACTTACACTTCAGACCAGTTGGAAGATTAGATTACGCTTCTGAAGGTGTTTTATTATTATCTGATTCAATTGAAATTGTTGATGGTTTAATGCATTCACAATTAGAGAGAACTTATAAAATCAAAGTTAATGGACCAATTAACAAGTCTATGGAAATAGCTATGCAAGAAGGTTTAGAACTTGAAGATGCATCTGTTGGTGGACATTCAAAATCTAAAATTACTTCTATGTATTTTAAACCTTTTGTTGCTTATGATATATTAACAAATGGAGATAAATTCTCTAAAATTAAAGTTATAATTTCTGAAGGTAAAAACAGAGAGCTAAGAAGATTCTTTGCACACTTTGGTTTAGATATAATGGATTTAAAAAGAGTTGATTTTGGTGGAATTTCATTAAATAACTTACCTACTGGTAAAAGTAGATTCTTAACTAAAGAAGAATATACAAACTTAAGATCATACTTAAAACAAGAAAATGACTAAACTCGCGAATATTTTACGGCCAACAAATTTAAATAATTTTGTTGGTCAGTCGCATATAATATCTCCCTCAAAAGTTTTATACAAACTAATTAAAAAAAAAGAAATCCCACATTTATTCTTCCATGGTAAACCTGGAACTGGAAAAACTACCTTAGCTAAAATCATTGCAAAAGAAATAGACACAGACTATTATTATTTTAATGCTACATCTTTAAAAATAGAAGATTTAAGAAAAGTATTTACAAGATACGAAAATTCTTTTATTAAGCCTTTAATCTTTATTGATGAAGTTCATCGTTTATCAAAAAACCAACAAGAAGTTTTACTTCCTGTAATGGAAAACTATACTGCAATTATTATAGGAGCTTCAACAGAGAATCCATTCTTTACTTTAACAGCAGGAATAAGATCAAGAAGCTTTATATATGAGTTCCAAGCCCTTACAGCTCAGGAACTAAGAAATATACTTAATATTGCGCAAGATGAACTAGGATGTACTTTAAAAGAAGAAGAAATAGAATATTTAATTAATACTTCTTCTGGTGATGCTAGAGCTATGTTAAACCTAATTGATTTTGCATATAAAGTTGATGGAAACATTACTTTAGATATTTTAAAAGAGTTAAGACAAAATGTAATTGGAGATGGAGTATCTTCATCTAATTCACATTACGATTTAGCATCTGCTATGATTAAATCTTTAAGAGGATCTGATGTTGATGCAGCAATTTATTATCTATCACGATTAATTGAAGGTGGAGAATCTGTTGATTTTATTATCAGAAGAATGGTAATATTTGCAAGTGAAGATATAGGAAATGCAAACCCAAATGCTTTAAACTTAGCAGTATCGACTATGTTAGCAGTAAACAAAATTGGATACCCAGAATCAAGAATAATTTTATCTCAATGTGCGATATATCTAGCTTCTTCTCCTAAATCAAATTCAGCATATAAAGCAATTAATAAAGCTTTGACTGAAGTAAAATCAGGTAAGATATTAGATATACCAACTCATGTAAATTCATCACATTTTGGGTATAAGTATCCTCATGATTATGGTGGGTATGTTGAGCAAGACTATATGTCTGAAGATTTAAAACTTTATACTTCAGATGGTATAGGTTTTGAAAAAACATTAAACGAATGGTTAAAGAAAATTAAAAACGAGGTTTAGAAATGGAATATTATACTTGGATACTAACTTTTCATATTATGGCAGTTCTATCATGGATGTCAATGTTATTTTACTTACCAAGAATATTTGTTTACCACGTTGAAAACATAGAAAAAAAAGAATATATAGAAATAGCAAAAGTACAAGAGAGAAAACTTTACAAATTAATTGGACTTCCTGCAATGTGGGCTACTATATTTTCAGGTGCTTCTTTAATATTTTTAAACCCTGATATAATTAAGTATGGACCTTGGTTACATGCAAAACTTTTTGTACTATTATTTTTAATAGCCTACTCTTTTTCACTAAACTTTTATAGAGAACAACTAGAAAACGATACTTGCAAAAAAACAGGTAACTTTTTTAGAGCTTATAACGAAGTACCCACAGTATTATCGCTACTTATAGTAGCATACGCAATAACAAAAACATTTTCACTTCTTTTTACAGGAATAACGCTTGCCATAGGAGCATTTATAATTTATAAAGTATTAAATCAAAAACCTAAAGGATAGATATGAACTTTGATAAATATTATTTATTGGATACAAATATAATTCTACAAGATGCAAAAAATATTTTTAACTTATCGGATGATAATAAAAATTTGCTTATATTACCAGAAACAGTTTTAGACGAATTAGATTCTAAAAAAAGTGGTTTTGAGGAAATTAATTTCCAAGCAAGAGAATTTGCAAGAATACTAGAAAATGCAAAAGTTCAGAAATCAGAAAAAACTAATGGATATAAAATAATATCTTTACAAGTAGAAGATTTATCTACAGCATCTGTTGTAATTATTTCAAAAGATACTTATAATATCAATACAAAAAATTCTTCTCTAAGTATTATTAATGATAGAAAAATATTAGAAATCGCTACTTTTGCAAAAGAATATTTTAAAAAAGACATAGTATTTTTATCTTTAGACATAATGGCTAGAATTAGAGCTTTATCTTTAGATATCAAAGCAGACTCTTTAAGAGGATCAAGAAACGAAGAGTTCTCATATGAATTTATAAAAAATATTGAAATCAATTTTTCCGATTTAGAGGACTTAGAGAGTCAAGATATTGAAAAGTTTGATAAAGAATATCAAATATATAATTATTCTTATTGTTTTAAGGTAAAAGAATCAGATCAAGTAGTTTTAGCTTATATAGAAAATAAAAAGATTAGAGTATTAAATGAAAGTGAAGTTAGAAATCAAATCATTACTCCTTTAAATAAAGAACAATTATTCTTCTGTAATGCTATTTTAAACCAGTTCTACAATGTAATAGTTGTAGAAGCAAAGGCTGGTTCAGGAAAAACTCTTCTAGCACTCTCAGGTGCTTTAAAATTAATAAAAAGAAAAGACCTACAAAAAGTAATTTATATACGAAATTCTATTGAATCTTTAGATAAAGGTGAAGATGTAGGTTATTTACCTGGACTTGAAGAAAAATTTGCAATTTATAATCACCCCTTAATGGATTCTCTTGATTACATAATAAGAAGCGAGCATAAGAAAAAAAGATCTGGAAGAAAAGATGATTTTTCTGAATTAGAAGATAAAGAAGTGCAACAAAGAGTTGAATTATTAATCCAAAATTATTCTATTGAAACTATGTGGGTTGGTGAAATGAGAGGAAGAACATTATCTAATTCATTTGTAATAGTTGACGAAGCGCAGAATATGTCAAACAAAACAATGCAGATGGTATTATCAAGAATTGATAATACTTGTAAAGTAGTAGTATTAGGATCAAATAAACAAATTGATAATTTTTATGTGAATAAATATACAAACTCTTTAACAACACTTTTAAAATCAACTCAAAAAGAAACAGATTTAATAAATATCTTTGCAATTAGGCTTAAAAAAGTACTTAGAGGACCTATTACAGAATGGGCAGAATCTATTTTTACTAAAAAAAACTAAGTAAGTAAAGTTCTTTTACTTACTTTTATTTATATTATAATATACTAAATCAAAAATAAATACGCATTTAAATACACATATAAATACTAAGGAATATAATGAATTATTTACAATATACTTCAAAAGAAATGGTATCAGCAACTCAATTAATTAGAAAAAGTAAAAGTGTTTTTAATTCAGTTTCTTCTGGTGAGATTGATAAAGCAGTAATATTAAGGGATGGAAAACCTAGTTTTATTTTATTAGATTTTGAGAAATATGAATTATTAATGAATGAATACGTCAAAATGAAAGAAGAAAAACGAGAACAAATCGTGACAAAAGAAGTAAAAAAGAAAGATCAAAATGAAATTAAATCAGAAAATATAATTATAAATGAAAAGACTAAAGTTAATGTTGAAAAAGAAAATCCTGAAAAATATCAAAACAACGAAAGATACGAAGATAATGATATTCTAAAAGACTTCTGGAAATAAGCATCTTGCTAATTTATTTACTTAGATTATCTTTTACATATAAATAATCAGACATTTCAGTCCAAGGTCTAACTTGTTTAAGATAATTATTTTGATGAACTAAAATTTCTTTTAATAAAACAGACTTTTTAGATAATTTCTCTCTTAAATCTAAATTTACCCTTTTCATTTCATCCATAACTTCTTTGGGAAAAGATTGAATAGTAATATTTGGGTAGTTTTTTAGCATATCTTGTAGAGCAATACCACTTAAATAATTGTTTTCAATAAACATATCATAAGCAGATACTCTCATAGATTGAAGTAAAATCTCTTGTAAATCTTTTGGTAATTTATTAAATACTTTTTTATTCACTAAATACTGAGTTTCAGCACCTGGTTCATGCCAACCTGTATAATAATAAGGTGCAATTTTATGAAATCCCATTTTTATATCCATAGAAGGCCCTACCCATTCTAATGAATCAATGGTTCCTCACTCTAATGAAGAATATAACTCTCCAGGAGCTAAATTAGTAACTAATACACCAAGTTCAGACATAATCTCTCCTGCGAAACCTGGAATTCTTATCTTAAGACCTTTTAAATCGTCTAAAGTTTTAATCTCTTTTTTAAACCATCCACCCATTTGAACACCAGTATTTCCACCTGGAAATCATAACACATTATGTTTTTCATAAACTTTTTGCATTAAGTCCAAACCACCACCATAATAAAACCAAGAATATAATTCATTAGCCGTCATACCAAAAGGCATAGTAGTTAAAGGTAAAGTCTCTATATCTTTGCCGTTCCAGAAATAAGAGGTAGAATGACTTAAATCATATTGCCCTGCTTTAACCATATCTAAAATACCTAAAGGTGATTTATGTTTGTTAGTAGAATCTACTCTTATAATAAGTCTACCATCAGATATTTTTTTAACCATTTTTGCTAAATTTAGCGGTGCGTTAATTAATGGCACTGCAGATGTACCCCAAGTAGTTGCAAGTTTTAAATTATAAACTCTTTTTTCTTGCACAGTTTTTACTTCATTTTTGTCTTCTGAATGTTTATCTTTATCACTACAAGATGTGAATAATAAAGATGTAAAAATAAAAGATAAAAAAACAATATTTTTCTCATTTGAACTCCCTTTTTCTTATATATTTTTCCCTATATAATAATCAGATAGTATCAAATTTATTACTAATAAATTACTTATGTTCTTTTATTAGCTTGTAAATATGCACGAATATTATCCATCGCATTATCAGAGGAAATATTATTATTATCATTATTTTTCTCATTCTCATTTTTATAAAACATATCAATTGCTTCTTCAACAATTCTACTTTTTGTTTTTCCAGTTAGTAAAACTAATTTGTTCAAGACATTATTACTCTCTCCTTCTAATGAAAGACCTATTTTTATTCTGTCTTTTTTTATAACTGGTCTACCTCTTTTAGTACTCATTAGTGGCCTTTATATTTAGAATAATAAATGTCTATATATTTCTAGACATAATAGTATCAAAATATATATAAATAATAAGATGTTTTAGTAATTATTATAAGAAAAAAAGATATTTATGTCTAGAAGTAAATAATTAGAAAAAATAAATGAAAAGTACTTAAAATATATTTTTCACTTATTTTACATAAAATATTATTTTATTAGATTTTTGGAAGTCTAAAATGTTTACATATATTCTTTTTTATACCATTTTGAGAAAATAAATAATGCCCATAAATGTTGTTTAAATTTTCTATTTTTAGCAAGGTTAAATATATGTTCAATATAAGTATTATTGAACAAGTTTGTCTCTTTATTCACTTCTAAAATAAGATCTAAAATCGAGTCTTTATACTCTGCAAAAATCCATTCATTAAAAGGAGAATTAAATCCTTTTTTTGTTCTTGTGATAATTTCATTTGGAATATATTTAGCAGCTACTTTTTTTAATAAGTATTTATTTGTATCTCCAACTTTTAATTTTGAGTCAATTGCAAAAGCATAATCAACTAAATTTACATCTAAAAAAGGTGTTCTCACTTCTAAAGAATTAGCCATTGAAATTTTATCAACTTTTGATAATAAAGCTTGACCTAACCAAACTTTTAAATCTATATATGACATCCAATCAATTGGATCTTTTTTTGTATTCTCTTTTTTATAAGTTGGAACAGATTTAAACAATCGTTTGTTTTGTATATCAGTATAAATTTCACCAAATGAATTATATAAAGTTTGTTTTTTAACAATTCTTCTTAAATACTCACTTTCTTTTGTATTATTTTGTAAAGCAGAGATAATTGTATTTAAAAAGTCATTTTGACCTTTTTGAAGTGAATCTTGAAATTCATAGTACTTTAGGAATTTTGCATAATTATCATAACCTAAAAATAGTTCATCACTTCCTTCACCACTTAATACAGTTTTAATTCCCATATTTTTTATAAGTTTTGTTAAATGAAATAATGGAAATGCTGCTGCGTCTGCATGAGGCTCTTCTAAAGCATCCATTACTTCATCAAATGAGTCAATAAAGTCTTTTTGCCCTATTTCTAAAGGATGATGAATAGATCCTATGTGTTTAGCTGCAACTTTTGCATATTCTAATTCATCATAGTTTTTATATTCATTATAACCCACAGAAAAAGTATTTATTTTTTTACCTGATATTTTAGTATATAAAGCAGAAATCAATGAAGAATCAATTCCACCACTTAAAAGTGAGCCTACTTCTACATCACCTACAAGCCTAATTTCAACAGCTTTCACTAAATTCTCTTCTATTCCAATTAAAGCTGTTTTCTCATCTTTATATCGTTTATATGTATTAATCTTATAATATTTTTTCATTTTAATATTATTATCTTCATAAATTAAATACGAAGAAGCTTCAAGTTTTTTAATATCTTGATAAAAAGTATTATCACCTAAAGGAACAAAAAACTGTAAATACTGAGCAAGTGCAACTTTATTAAGTTTTGGTTTTTTATCCAATAAAGAAACAATACTTTTTAATGAAGATGAAAAAATAAACTTATTATCTTTATAATAATAGAAAAATGGTTTTTTACCATATCTATCTCTTGCACAAAGATATTTATCTTTTTTAATATCATATAAAACAAATGAAAACATTCCATTTAATTTATTTAAAAAATCAATTCCATATTTTTCATATAATCTAATAATAACTTCAGTATCAGAAGCAGTCAGGCAGTTAAGATCTTCATCTATAATTAATTCTTTATAATTATAAATTTCACCATTAAAAACTAAAATTAAATCATTAAAAATCATTGGCTGATTCGCTTCATTATCAAGATCAATTATACTAAGTCTAGTATGAGCAAACATTTTGTTTTCTAAAACTTTTATTCCTGTATTATCAGGTCCCCTATTCTCAATATACTTTATAGCTTGAGAAAAATTATCACTTAAAAAATTACTACCTAAAATACCACACATAAACTAAACTCCAAAAAAATAATTAGATATTAAAATATAAAAATATATTAATATTATAAAAACAAAAGTACTTAACAGTACTGAAAACGTTGCATCTAAAGGTTTTTTATTATACAAAGATGCTAAATTTATATTATTAACAGCCAAAGGAACCATTAATTCTAAAAATATAATAGCGGCTAAATACTTATTCACTTCAAAATACAAAACACATAATAAAGCAATAAAAGGCAAAATAATATGTTTAAATAAAACAATATTTAAAGATAGTTTCCAATTTAATGATTTAATTTTTATTTGTGAAAGGAAAATACCAAATACAACTAATTGCATTACAATTGCAGCATATGCAGCCATTGTAAATACTTGATCAAAATCTTTTGACATTGTAAAATCAAAATAATTAAACGATAAAGCCAAAACTGCAAAACCTATTGCAGGTATTTTAAATATATCTTTTAAAGACTTTTTTAGTGAAAATTTATTTCCAGCAAAAAAGAATACAGAAAAAATATATATAAAAAAAATATTAGATAAATTTAAAATAGATGTATAAGGAACAGAAGATATGCCAAATAAAGCTATTCCTAAAGGAATACCTAAATTACCAGTATTACCAACTAAAGAAGAAGCTAAAAATAGAGATTTATCATCTGAATTCTTAAAAACTAATGATGCATAAAACAAAGCTATTATTAAAGTTATAAATATAATCACAAAATAAATAAAAGATGAATATAAAAATGAAAAATCGATTTTAGTACGGGTAAGTCCCCAGAATATTAACATAGGTTGAAGAAAATATAAATTTAGTATCACAAAAGATTTTTCATGAATTTCATCTTTGAAAATTCTTTTTAAAAAGAATCCAATTAAAACAAGTAAGTATATTGTTGCTACAGAAATAAGTGCTTCGATAAAAATCCTTTTAAATATAAAAGGATTTTATCATAAAAGGGCTAAAGCCCAATTATTTATAACATTATTCCTCTAATCATAAAGAATACAGCAGCCGATAAACAAGCTGCAGCAGGAACAGTAATTACCCAAGCAGAAATGATTTTTTTAACGGCATCTCTTTTAACGTATTTTACGCTTTTTGCAGATTTAAATTCTTTTTTATCAGCTTTAACTAATTCAATTTTATCATCAATTATTTTATAAAGTTCAACAATTCTTTGATAATCATTTTTAGATTTTTTCTCGATTTTTTCGATTTTATCTAATTCTTTTTCTAAAGCATCTAATTCTTTTTTCTCTTTTTTAAGTTTTTTTCTCATACTTGAGATCATTTTACTCTCAGATGAGTCTAAGTATTCTCTTAAGAATCCAACACCAAATACTCCACCAACTGCAATATGAGTTGAAGAAACTGGTAAACCTAATTGAGAAGCAATAATAACAGTAATAGCAGCAGCCATAGCAATAGAGAATGCTCTTACTTGATCTAATTCAGTAATCTCACTTCCTACAGTTCTAATAAGTTTAGGACCATATAGAGCTAATCCAACTGCAATTCCTAAAGCTCCAATTCCCATAACCCAAAAAGGAATTCCTACTTTTGTAGATATACCTAAATTAACAACTGCATCATTAATAGCAGCTAAAGGTCCAATTGCATTAGCAACATCATTAGCTCCGTGTGCGAATGATAATAAAGCAGCAGCAAAAATTAGTGGAATAGTAAATAATGAATTAACATCAGATCTATTATTTTCTAAACTAGCAGCTGCTTTTAATATTAAAGGTTTAACGATAAGATATACAATAACTGCAATAACAAGTGCAATTCCTGCCGCTGATAATAAATCAAGTTTAATTAGTTTTTTTAAACCTTTTAAAATTAAATATGTTGAAAATACAAAAGTCATTAAAGAAATTAAATAGGGTACTACTTTAATAGCCGAATTTAACATATCTTTTTTATACATTATTTTAACTTTTATAAAATATAAAAATAATGCTGCAACAATACCACCTAATAATGGAGATATAATCCAAGAAGAGGCAATCTTAACCATTGTACCCCAGTCAACTATAGAGAAACCAGCAGCAGCAATACCAGCACCCATAACTCCACCAACAATTGAGTGTGTAGTTGAAACAGGAGCGCCAATAGCAGTTGCAAAGTTTAACCAAACAGCTGCTGATAATAATGCAGCAGTCATAACCCAAATAAATATTTGGGGATCAGAAATTAAAGCAGGATCAATAATTCCCTTTTTAATAGTATTTACAACATCACCACCAGCAATGAAAGCACCCAGACCTTCAAATATAGCAGCAATTATAATTGCCCATGTCATAGTCATAGCTTTTGAGCCAACAGCAGGTCCAACATTGTTTGCAACATCATTAGCTCCAATGTTCATAGCCATGTAAGCACCAAATACTGCACCAATAATTAAAAAATTACTATTAGCTAAAGCACCATGAGTAAAGTATGACCAAATAAAAACTAATACAACAAATAAAAATGCCAAAGCAAGTTTAGAAAATGAAGATAAATTTTCTAAAACATTAGTATTTATTTTTTCAATTGTTTTGTTATTCAAGATAAACCTTTTTATATCTTAAGATATTTGTGCGATTATAGTAATTTATTCATTATAAGAAACTTAAGTATAACTTAAATTTATATTACTTTAATATCTATATTATGCGTGATATCTATATTATATATATAATTATTTTTAAAAGTTTATGAAATTTGTAGTATTCTATTTTTGTTATTTTAATATTTAAAATGATTTTGAATTAGTAGATTTAAATTAAGTAGATTGTATTTTTGAATTATAAAAAAAGGGTAGAGAAAGAGGGACTAACCTCTATCTCTTGATTCTCTTGAACCATTTCTAGAATCTCTAGAACCTGAATCTCTTGATCCACCTCTTGAACCACCTCTAGAATCTCTTGAACCTGAATCTCTTGATCCACCTCTTGAGTCTCTTGAACCACCTCTAGAATCTCTAGAACCACCTCTTGAATCTCTTGAACCACCTCTAGAATCTCCTCTAGAACCGCCTCTATTTCTGTTTCTAAAGTGACCTTGACCACGACCACCACGACCACCGTCATCTTTTTCGTTTTTCATTCTTTCGAATAATCTTTCGATATCACTTGCAGATTTACCAATAAAGTTGTTACCAGTTACTTTTTCATCTTCAACTAACATAGCAGCTAATTTATAAGCAATAGTAGATAAATCAAATTCTTCTTTTAACATTTCTACAATTTTCATTCCAGCTTCAAAAGATTCTTGTTCTTTAACTCTACCAACTAAAGTATTAGTTTTTTTCTCTCTAACAAGATTGATATTTGGAATAACTTTTGCTTCTAAAGTAGAACCAGTAGTTTTTTGAATTCTTTGAATCATTCTGAACTCATGTGGAGTTACAATTGAAACAGCAACACCTTTTTTACCAGCTCTTCCTGTTCTTCCGATTCTATGTACATAAGACTCAGAATCAAATGGTAAGTGGTAGTTAAATACGTGAGAAACGTCATTAACATCAAGTCCACGAGCAGCAACATCAGTAGCAACTAAAACTTCTAATGAAGATTTTTTGAATGCTCTAATAGCTTCTTCTCTTTGTCTTTGCTCCATATCTCCGTGAAGACCTTTTGCAGAGTAACCTTGAGATACTAAGAAAGTAGAAAGTCTATCAACTTCTTTTTTAGTTCTACAGAAAATGATTGATTTAGTAGGATTTTTATAATCATATAATCTAATTAAAGCATCATCTCTTTCATATTCATCAACTACATAAAAAGATTGAGAAATATTAGTATTAGTAATATTTTTTTGAGTTAATGTAATAAACTCTGGTTCTTTTAAAATAGTTTTTGCTAAGTTTTTAATCGCAGCAGGCATAGTTGCTGAGAATAATAATGTTTGTCTTTCTTCTGGCATAAATGTAAAGATTTCTTTAATATCATCTAAGAATCCCATATCTAACATTTCATCTGCTTCATCTAAAATTACGAATGAAGGTTTAATGTTGATTTTTCCAGTTTTTAATAAATCAATTAATCTACCTGGAGTTGCAACAATAATTCCTGCAGTTTCAATGTGTTTTAATTGTCTAGAGTATGATTGTCCACCATAAACTGTAGCAGTAGAGATATTTAAGAATTTCCCAAATTTAAAGATTTCGTCAGAAACTTGCATTGCTAATTCTCTTGTAGGACAAATAACGATTGCTTGAACGCCTCTTTCTTTTTTCATCATGTTTAAAACTGGAAGACCAAATGCAGCTGTTTTACCAGTTCCTGTTTGTGCTTGTGCAACAATATCTTTACCTCTTAAAACAATAGGAATTGCTTCTTGTTGGATAGGAGATGGTTCTGTAAATCCTGCTTCGTCGATTGCTTTGTGTAGTTCTTTTTGAAAATCAAATTCACTAAAAGTCATATTTTACCTTGTATATTTTTTTGATATACACGTATATATAGGCTTCAATAAACAAAAACAAGAATGTTGTATTAAGCTGTCACCGTTAGGGATATTGGTATATAAGTGTGTATATTTTCCGCATTATAACTTGTTTAATATTAATTTAAGCTTTTATATATTTGTTAGTGTTGTAGTTTGACTAAACTAGTGTAAAAACACTAGTTTAAATCATTTAGTTATTTAAGTCGTCTAAAGTTTTGTAGTTTTCTAAATATTTTGTATCATAATTATTTGTTAAGAAATCATTATTTTCCATCATTCTTTGGTGGAAAGGAATAGTAGTTCTAATACCAGTTACTTCGAACTCATTTAAAGCTCTTTTCATAATATTAATTGCTTTTTCTCTATCTCTTCCCCAAACAATAAGTTTCCCAATCATAGAATCGTAATATTGTGGAACTATGTAGTTTGTATAAACGTGAGAATCAACTCTTACATTTCTTCCACCAGGAACCATCCATTGTGTTATTTTACCAGGACTTGGTAAAAATGTATTAGGATCTTCAGCTGTAATTCTACATTCGATTGAATGACCTCTGAATTTAATTGATTCTTGAGAAGGAACTTTTTCACCTTCAGCAACTTTAATCATTAATTCAATTAAATCTAATCCTGAAACCATTTCAGAAACAGGATGTTCAACTTGTAATCTTGTATTCATTTCCATAAAATAAACATTTTGTTTATCATCAGCTAAGAATTCAAAAGTACCAGCACCTTCATATTTTAAATATTTAGTTGCTTTTACTGCAACTTCGTGAAGTTTAGCTCTTGCTTCATCATCTAAGAAAGTTGCAGGTGATTCTTCAATAACTTTTTGATGTCTTCTTTGCAGAGAACAATCTCGTTCACCAATGTGAATAGCATTACCGTGAGAATCTCCAATTACTTGAACTTCAATATGTCTAGGATTATTAATAAATCTCTCTAAATACATTGTTCCATCACCAAATGCAGCTAAAGCTTCAGATGAAGCCGCCATAAATAGTTGTTCAAAATCTTTTTCATCAGTAATTAGTCTAAGACCTCTTCCACCACCACCAGCGGCAGCTTTAGCCATAATTGGATATCCAATTTCAAGAGCAACTCTTTTACCTTCTTCAACAGAATGAACAGCACCGTCAGAACCAGGTACAACAGGAACACCTGCTCTAATCATTTCATCTTTTGCTTTAGATTTATCAGCCATTTTTTCCATAACTTCTACAGAAGGTCCAATAAATTTAATATTATGTAATCTACAGATTTCTACAAAATCTTGGTTTTCAGATAAAAATCCGTAACCAGGAAAAATTGCATCACAACCAGTCATTTCAGCAGCAGCAATAATTGCAGGAATATTTAAATATGAATCAGCAGATTTAGGTCCACCAATACATACAGCTTCATCAGCATGTTTTAAATATGAAGCTTCTTTATCTCCAGAAGAATAAACAGCAACAGATTTTTTACCCATTTCTTTAATAGTTCGAATAGCTCTTTGAACTATTTCGCCTCTATTAGCGATTAATATTTTTTTAATTTCAGCCATATCAGCTCTTAAAGTTTTTCAACTACGAATAAAGGCATGTCATATTCAACAGGATTACCATCTTCAATTAGAATTTTCACGATTTTACAATCAAATTCAGCTTCAACTTCATTCATAATTTTCATAGCTTCTAAAATACATAATGTTTGACCTTTAGAAACAGTATCTCCAACTTTAACAAAATCACTAGCTTCTGGAGACGGAGATGCATAAAATGTTCCAATCATTGGAGCATCAATAGTATCACCTAAGTTTTCTTCAACATTTAATGATGTAGGCGCAGCAACAGGTGCAGCAGCTAATACAGCAACAGGTGCTACAGCAGCTACAGGTGCAGTTGTAACAACAGTACCACCTTCAAAACCTTTTTGTAAAGCAATTTCAAAATTTTCGTCTTTAACTTTTAATTTATTTAATTCACTTTTATCAAAAACTCTTATTAATTCTTTTATTTCTTTGAAGTCCATATCTAGCCTTTATTTTTCATATTTTTGTTATAATACAGTAAAATTAATTATATTTAAATAAAACAAATTTCATATTTTTGTAAAAAAGCACTCAATTTTTGCATATTTCTACGGATTTATCCCTTTTTTTTGCATTTTTGAGCATATTTTACTAAAAAATAAGAAATTTGATAAAAAATAATATTTCATGATAAAAAAGGGAAAAATAGTGATAAGTGATAAGAATTTTATAAATATAGCTCATGAAATATCAAAAGCCTCAAAATGTGTATCAAAACAAGTTGGAGCTGTAATTGTTAAAGATGGAAGAATATTATCTACAGGTTATAATGGAACACCAGCTGGTTTTACTAATTGTAATGATCATTGGGATGGTAAATATACAAAAGATCATCACGAATGGTCAAAAACTTATGAAATACATGCAGAAATGAATGCAATTATATGGGCTGCAAGAAAAGGTATATCAATAGAAGGTGCTAGTATTTTTGTAACATTAGAACCTTGTAGTGAATGTTCTAAAAATTTAATTGCATCGGGAATTACTCGAATAGTATTTGATAGAGCATATGAGCATACAAATTCAGAAGTAATATCTTCTTTTATAAAACAAAATGGCATTAAGATTGAACAAATATAATGGCATATAAAGATAATTGCAAATTCTACAAAAAATCAATACAAGATTATGGGATATCTGCTCAAGGAGTTCACTGGAACTCAAGATATTCACAATACAGAAGATTTGAAATTATTACAAAAGAGATTTCATTTGATTTTAAGACATCATCTTTTGCAGATGTAGGTTGTGGATTTGCAGATTATTATACATATATATTAGAGAAAGAATTTAATGATATAAATTATCTAGGAATTGACTGCGAAAAAGAAATGATTAGAATCTCAAAAGATAGATTTCCTAATAAAACTTTTTTACATTCAAACGCACTTGAAGATGCTTTACCTTTTGTGGATTATTACATCTGCTCAGGGGCTTTAAATATTTTAAATAAAAATGAAGTATTTAAATTTATAAAAAACTGTTTTATCCACTGTAATAAAGCTTTTATATTTAACTTCCTCGAAAAAGACTCTTTTAACAAAGTAAAGAAAAAAGAAATAATAACTTATATTAATACACTAACTAAAAAAAGTAAGATTATAAATAAATACCTAGAAAATGACTGCACTGTAATTATGTATAAATAATGTAGATTTTACATAAATGTCACGCTATTATTATATCTCTTGGATATAATTGAGACATTAATACTAGGAGTACTTATGAAAATAGGTTTATTTATACCCTGCTTTATGAATGAATTATATCCTGAAGCATCTATGGCAACATACAAATTACTTAAAAAATTAAATTACGATGTTGTTTATCCAATGAGTCAAACATGCTGTGGACAGCCAATGGCAAACTCAGGTTGTTCAAAAGACATTAAAACATTAGCACAGAACTTTGTTAATACATTTAAAGAGTTTGATTACGTTGTAGCACCGTCTGGGTCTTGCGTAACTATGGTTAAAGAACATTATGCTGAATTATTTGATGCAGATGACAAAGATTATAATAAAATTAAAGCTTCAATATATGAAATCACTGAATTTTTACACGATGTTGTTAAATTAGATAAACTAGATGTAAGTTTCCCTCATAAAGTGGGATTACATAACTCCTGTCACGGGCACAGAGCTTTAGGATTGGGAACACCAACTGAGCTTAACGTGCCATACAGTTCAAAACTTTTTAACATTTTATCACTTGTTAAAGATATTGAAATTGTTAAATTAAACAGAGACGATGAATGCTGTGGATTCGGTGGAACATTCTGTGTAACTGAAGATGCATTATCATCTGCAATGGGTAAAGATAGAATTGCTGATCACTTAAAACATGAAGCTAGAGTTATGACTGGTGCAGATATGTCATGTTTAATGCATATGCAAGGTCTTATTAATAGAGATAAAAATCCTATTGAAGTTATGCATATTTCTGAAATCCTTTTAGGTAAGGAAATCTAATGGTTAACCATGCTGAAAATGCTACTAAATATGTAGCGAATGATGAGAGAATGCATTGGCACGACAAAGCATTATGGTTTGTTAGAGAAAAAAGAGATTTAGCATCTAAGGGACTTCCTGAATGGGAAAAACTTAGAGAATATGCAAGTTCTATTAAAACTCATACTATGAATAAAATGGATTTTTATTTAGAAGAGTTTGAAAGAAATGCAACTGCAAAAGGAATTACTGTTCACTGGGCAAAAGATGCTCAAGAACATAATGAAATTGTATATAAATTATTATCTGCTAAAAAAGTTAAAAAATTAGTTAAATCAAAATCAATGTTAACTGAAGAGTGTCATTTAAATCCTTATTTAGAAGAGCGAGGAATTGAAGTAATTGATACAGATTTAGGTGAAAGAATTGTTCAATTAAGAAATGAGCCACCTTCACACATTGTATTACCAGCAATTCACCTTAAAAGAGAAGATATTTCTGAAACTTTTCATGAAAAATTAGGAACTGAAAAAGGTAATATTGATCCAACATATCTTACACGTGCAGCACGTGCAGCTTTGAGAAAAGATTTTTTATCTGCAGAAGCAGGACTTACTGGTGTTAACTTTGCAATTGCAGAAACTGGTGGAGTTGTTGTTTGTACTAATGAAGGAAATGCTGATATGGGTGCTTCTTTACCTAAGCTTCATATTGCATCTATGGGTATGGAAAAAATTATTCCAAGACTTAAAGATTTATCTGTATTTATTAGACTTCTAGCACGTTCTGCTACTGGTCAGCCAATTACTTCTTATACTTCTCATTTTCACCAAGCCGTTGAGGGTGGAGAAATGCATATTATTATTGTAGATAATAAAAGAGCAGAATTTTTAGGTAGCGAAAAATACAGACAAGCATTAAATTGTATTAGATGTGGTGCTTGTATGAATACTTGTCCTATTTATAGAAGATCTGGCGGTCATTCTTATGAGCACGTTATTCCAGGACCAATTGGTTCTACTTTAGCAGCTTTTAAAGATCCTAAAAAATATAATTCATTACCATTTGCTTGTACTTTATGTGGTTCTTGTACTAATGTATGTCCTGTAAAAATTGATTTAGATTCACAACTTTATCATCACAGACAAGATTTAGCTGCAAATGGACATTTAAAGAAATCAAAAATGTTATCAATGAAAGCTATGACTTGGGTATTTGAACGACCAAAAGTATTAGATACTTTAGGTTTCTTAGCTAGAAAAGTTGTACCTCATATTCCAAAAGCACTTATTTATAATAAACTAAATGTTTGGGGAAAAACAAGAGATATACCTTCATTCCCAGTGCACTCATTTAAAGAATTATATAAAAAGATGGAAAAGGAAGAAAATGACAAGTAAAGAATTAATTCTAGGTAAAATTAGATCTAATAATATAGTTCCAAAAGCAGACCTTCCTGATTATGAAGGTTTTGGTATAAAATATGATGATAAATTTACACAATTCAAAAAAATCATTAAAACTGTTGGTGGAGATGCTTTAGTATCTACATCAACAGATCTAGATACACTAATTAAATCATTATATAAAGATGAAAAAGTTATTGTTTCAAATGTTGAAGAGTCAAAATTAGGTAATTTTATTGCTAATGATGAAGAAGATGCACATGATTTAAGAGATGTTGATTTAGCTATTGTTAAAGGTGAATTTGCAGTTGCTGAAAATGGAGCTGTTTGGTTAAAAAATCCAAATAATAGACATAGATCATTATACTTTATAGCACAGCATATTGTTATTGTTGTAAAAAAATCTGATATGTTAAATAACTTACATGAAGCATATGACAGAATTTCATTTGACGATTCTGGTTATGGAGTATTTGTTTCAGGTCCTTCAAAAACAGCTGATATCGAACAAACTTTAGTAATTGGAGCACATGGTCCAAAATCTGGATATGTGATTTTTATAGACTAAAACACTTATAATAAGATATAATAAGCAAAAAAGTTTTCAATGAAAATATTCTTAGTCTTATTTATCTTATTATCTTCTACTTATGCAAAAGAAGTATTATTACTTCACTCATACCATAAAGGTTATACTTGGAGTGATGATATTTCTGATACTATTGAAAAAAACTTCAAACAATATGACAAGATAGAACTTACAACTGTATATATGGATACAAAAAGAGTTGCAGGACCTATTTATTTAGACAATTTAGCTTCTTTATATAAAGAACAATTTCAAAAAAGAAAATTTGATTTAATTATAGCTTCTGATAATAATGCTTTTGAATTCGCAATTAGATACCACCATTATTTATTTAAAGACTTGCCGATATTATTTGCAGGTATTAATAACTTTGATAAAAGTTTTTTATATGAAAATAATATGCAAAAATACATGACAGGTGTTGTTGAACAAGTAGATTTAGAAAAGAACTTTAAATTAATTCTGCAATTACATCCTAAAATGAAGAATTTACTTATTTTAAATGATAAATCGAAAACTGGTTTAGCGTTAAAAAGAGATCTTAGAAAAATAATACGAAAATATGAAAAGAAAATTAATATTGAATATATAGATAATATGGATATTCTAAAAATCAAAAATAAAGTAAAAAATCTAACAAAAGATAGTGTAATTTTATTTGTATTGTTATTTAAAGATAAAAAAGGAAAGTACTTTACTTATAAAAAAAGTTTAAAACAAATAAGGAAAAATGCAAAAGTTCCTATTTATGGTTTATGGGATTTTTATATGGGGAATGGAATTGTAGGAGGTTTATTAACTTCTGCTGTATCTCAAGGTGATGAAGTATCTGATATGGCAATTGATATATTAGTAAATAATAAATCAATACAAGATATTCCTATTTTAGAGAAATCACCAAATAGATATATTTTTGATTACAAAGAACTAAAAAGATTTAATATTAATGTTTCTGCTTTTTTAGACGATTATGAAATCATAAATGAACCAATTACAATATATAAAGAGTATACAAAATTTGTAATTTTATCTATTATTTCAATTTTAATATTAACAATAATAGTTGTTAGTATGAGAGCAAATATTCAAAGAAGAAAAGTTCTTGAAAAAGATTTACAAAATATTGTAAGATTTGATAAAGTACTTTTAAATACAATTCCTTCTGCACTTTATTATAAAAATACTGAGGGTAAATTAATAGGATGCAACCAAGCATTTGCTGATCTATTTGGAATGGATAAAAAAGATGTTATTGGAAAAACAGCACATAACTTTTTCCCTTATGATGTTGCTAAAAAGAATGAAGAGAATGATCAAAAACTTTTTAAAACAAGAGGAAGAGATACTTATGAATTAACAATACATTTCTCAAACTCTAGTATGAAACATATTATTCTAAATAAAGCAGTATTTTTAAATACAGATGGAAGTATTGGTGGTATTGTTTGTGTTATGGATGATATTACTGAAAGATTACAACAAAAACAATTTTTGATTCAACAAGGTAAACTAGCTGAAATGGGTGATATGATTGCAGCTATTGCACACCAATGGAATGAACCTTTAGTTGAACTATCAGCACAAGTACAAGATATTCAGACTTCTTATTTATTAGATGAATTAGGAGGAGTTGAAATGGATACTTTTGTAAATGACTCTATGGTACAAATAAAATATATGTCAAAAACTCTTAGTGATTTTAGAAACTTTTTAAAACCTTCTACAAAAAGAACTTTATTTTCTATAAAAAAATCTTTTGACGAAATATTTGAAATTGTTGGAAAACAACTTTTTTATTCTAATATTAATACAGAAATAAATTACATAAATACAGATAGTGAATTATTACTTTACGGATATGAAAATGAATTTAAACAAGTTTTATTAAATTTAATTAATAATTCTAAAACAAAAATTGTAGATAAAAAATCAAATGATAAATTTCAAATTATAATTAATATAAAATCAAATGATAAATATAATATAATTGAAATAATAGATAATGGTGGAGAAATAGATAAAAAAATTATGCATTCAATTTTTGAACCCTATTTTACAACAAAAAAAGAAGGTACTGGATTTGGTTTATATATGGCAAAAGTTATTATAGAAGATAAAATGCTGGGACATATAAACGTTCATAATGAAAATGGTTTAGTAGTTTTTACAATTAAAATACCCCATATAATAGGAAATAAATAATGAAAATTTTACTTTTAGAAGACAATGTAAAATTAAACTCAACAATAAAAAAGAGATTAGAATTAAAAGACTATCAAATTGACTCTTTTATTGATGGGCAAGAAGCATATGATAATATAGAAAATGGTTATTCTTGTTT
>JABSON010000120.1 GCA_013215915.1 Campylobacteraceae bacterium
GTATATAAAGATCTTGACAAAGTAAATGACACAGTTGAATATTTATCTTTAATTATAGATAATTTTAGTAATTTTTTTAATCCTAATAATGAATTAGAAGAATTTTATTTAAAAGATATGATAGATGAAAATATAGAAATTCTACAAAGTTCATTCAAAGAGAATGAAGTTTATTTTATAATGAATATTGAAAATACTAAATTAAAAGCTTATAAGTTTGAATTACTTCAAGTTTTAATTAATATTATTAATAATGCAAAAGATGCTTTAGTTGATAAAGATATCGAAAATAAACTTATTTTTATAAACTCATATGTGAAAGAAAATAATATTTATATTGAAATTGTTGATAATGCTTTAGGAATTCCTTTTAACTTAAGTTCTAAAATATATGAACCATACTTTTCTACAAAAGATAAATTACAAGGTGCTGGAATTGGATTATATATGAGTTTGTCTATTATAAAAAAACATTTTAAAGGAAGTTTAATAAATGGAAGATTTGAATTTACATATAAAAATAAGACTTATGTAGGTGAGAAATTTATAATTAGCTTTCCTCTTATTTTAGAGAAAAGTTAATTATTTTCTATTTTAAGAATTTGATTATTATTTAGTCCATAGTTCCTGCTGGAACATGTACAAAACCATGCATAATGATTCTTGCAGATCTACTCATACTTGCTTTTTCAACAATAAATTTGTCTTTAACTTTTTTAATTGTTGCGCCTACTTTTATAGTTCCAGAAGGGTGACCAAAAGTAACCGTATTTTTCTCTCCACCACCAGATGCAATATTAACTAAAGTTCCAGGAATACAAGCAGCAACACCAATTGCAACAGAAGCTGTACCCATCATTGCATGATGTAATTGTTGCATAGATAAAGCACGAACATGTAAATCCATCTCTTGAGCTTTTACTTCTTTAGAACTTGAAGTTATAAAATCTTGGGCAGGAGATACAAATGCAACTTTGGGAGTATGTTGTTTTGTTAAAGCTTCTTTAGGATCTGTAATTAGACCCATTTTTAAAGCACCTGCTATTCTGATTTTCTCAAATCTTTCGAGTGCTTCTTTGTCTGAGTTTATATCACCTTGAAGCTCGCTTCCTTTATATCCAATTTCTTCTGCATTTAAAAATATTGTAGGAATTCCAGCTGTAATCATAGTAGCTTTAAATATTCCAACTCCAGGAACTTCTAAATCATCAATTAAATTACCTGTAGGAAATAATTCTTCGCTAGCATCAACAGGTTCTAAAAATTCTAATTGTATTTCTTCTGCTGAAAAAGATATTCCATCTATAAAATAATCACCCATTTCTTTTACAATTCCATCTTCCATTTGAACATAACAAAGAATAGTTTTTTTAATATTTACTTGCCATATTCTTACACAACAAATTCCATTATCAGGTACATTTTTAACTAAACCTTCTTTTATAGCAAATGGTCCAACAGCAGAAGATAAGTTTCCACAGTTTCCACTCCAATCCATAAAATTTTTATCAATAGATACTTGCCCAAAATAATAATCTACATCATGTTCAGGAACATCACTTTTTCCAACTAAAATAGCTTTTGAAGTACTAGAACTAGCTCCACCCATTCCATCCATTTGTTTTTTATAAATATCAGGACTTCCTACAATTCTTTGTAAAAGTTTATTTCTTTTTATTGTATCAACTTGAGCCTCTTTTGGTAGGTCTTCAATATTAAAGAATGTACCTTTTGAAGTTCCACCTCTCATATATGTGGCTTTTACTGTAAACTGTTTTTTATAAGACATTAAAAATCCTTTTATATTTTAAAAACTTTAAATAAAAATCTAATGATTTTTCTATGAAGTTTTTTGTATACTTTTTTTAAATAAAAAGGCTTAAGCCTTTTTATCCTTTATGCACTTGCAATAAAATCTTTAGCAAATTTTTGTAAAATTCCACCTGCATTATAAACTTCAACTTCAGCAGAAGTATCTAATCTACAAATAAGAGGAATATTTACTACTTCTCCATTTTCTCTTGTCATAATAACTGTAAGACTACCTCTGGCTTCTATTTCTCCAGAAACTTCATAAGTCTCACTTCCTTCAATTGAATAAGTATGTCTCGTATCACCATCTTTAAATTGCAGTGGTAAAACACCCATTCCAACAAGATTTGTTCTATGAATTCTCTCAATTGATTCAGCTATTAATACTTCAACCCCTGCTAATCTTACACCTTTAGCAGCCCAGTCACGTGAGCTTCCTTGGCCATAATTAGTTCCAGCAATTATTATTAATGGTTGTTTTCTCTCCATATATGTCTCAATAGCTTCCCACATTCTAGAAACTTTAGCTTCTGGCATAATTGTAGTTAATGAACCTTGTTTTGTTTTACCATTTTCATCTTTTACCATTTCATTAAATAGTTTTGGATTAGCTAAAGTTGCTCTTTGAGCAGTATAATGATCACCTCTATGTGTAGCATATGAGTTTAAATCATTAATTGGTAAACCCATTTTTAAACAATACTCCCCTGCAGCACTCTCAGGTAAAATTGCATTTGAAGGTGATAAGTGATCAGTAGTAATATTATCAGGAAAAACACCTAATGGTCTCATGTTTTTTAACGCTGGTTTACCCATAAATTCATCATCCCAATATGGTGGTTTATTAATATATGTACTATTTCTATTCCACGAATAAAAAGGAGATACTTCTATATCACTTAAAGCACTTTTTGCAAACATTGGAGTATAAATTTTCTCAAACATTTCAGGTCTAACAGAAGCTTTCTCAACAGCATTAATTTCTTCATCACTTGGCCATAAATCATTTAATGTAATATCATTTCCATTTTTGTCTTTTCCTAATGAATCTTTTTCAATATCAAATCTAATAGAACCAGCTAGGGCATAAGCTACAACTAGAGGAGGAGAAGCTAAAAATGCTTCTTTTACATAAGGGTGAATTCTTCCATCGAAGTTTCTATTTCCTGATAATACAGCAGTAGTATAAAGATCATTATCAACTACTTCTTTTTGAATTATAGGATCTAAAGCACCACTCATTCCATTACAAGTAGTACAGGCAAAACCTACAATTCCAAAACCTAATTGTTCTAATTCACCTAATAGATTTGCATCTTTTAAATATGCTTCAACAATTTTAGATCCTGGTGCTAGAGATGTTTTAACCCAAGGTTTTCTTTTTAATCCTAATTCATTTGCTTTTTTTGCCAATAGGGCAGCAGCAATAACATTTCTAGGATTAGATGTATTTGTACATGAAGTAATAGCTGCAATTAATATTGCACCATCTGGCATAACATCATCTATAATCTTAACTGATGCGTCTGTAATTCCTTCTGCTTTAAGAGTTGATGTAGGTACTAATTTATGAGGTTTTGAAGGACCTGCTAGAGACCTTGTAACCTTTGATAAATCAAATAATAATTCTCTTGAATAAGTAGCTTCACTTAGCGAGCTTGCCCATAAACCATTTGCTTTAGCATAAGCTTCTACAAGTTTAATTTGTTGGCTTTCTCTACCTGTTAGTTTTAAATAATCTAAAGTTTGTTCATCAATTCCAAACATAGCAGCACTTGCTCCATATTCAGGAGTCATATTAGAAATAGTAGCTCTGTCACCTAAGTTTAAATATTCTAAACCAGTTCCATAAAACTCTAAATAAGCAGATATAACATTATTATCTCTTAAAAATGCAGTTAATGTAAGTGCAATATCAGTAGCCGTTATACCTACAGCTCTTTTTCCTACAATATTTACGCCAATAATTTCAGGAACTCTCATATATGAAGGATTTCCTAACATAACATTTTCAGCTTCTAAACCACCAACACCAATAGCTAAAACACCAAGTGCATCAACATGAGGAGTATGTGAATCTGTTCCAACTAGTGTATCAGGAGAGGCAATACCATCAATATTATGAATTACAGGAGACATCTTTTCTAAGTTAATTTGATGCATAATTCCATTACCTGGAGGAATAACATCTACATTATCAAAAGATTCTTTTGTCCAATTAATAAAGTGAAATCTATCTGCATTTCTTCTATCTTCAATATCTCTATTATTTTGGAATGCATCAGGATCAAAACCACCACATTCAACTGCTAAAGAGTGATCAACAATTAACTGTGTAGGAACAACAGGATTTACTTTTTTAGGATCTCCACCTTGTTCTGCAATTGCTTCTCTTAAACCAGCTAAATCAACTAAAGCTGTAAGTCCTAAAATATCATGAGTTACAACTCGGCTAGGGAACCAAGGGAAATCTTTATCGTCTCTTTTTTCAATTAATTGAATTAGTGAATCTTTTAAATCAGCACTTGGACACTTTCTTAATAAGTTCTCAGCTAATACTCTTGAAGTATAATTAAGTTTTGCAAAAGACCCAGGAGTAATGTCTTCAACTGCTGCTTTAACATCATAAAATTTTGTATCAAAACCTTCTAAGTCTTTTAGATATTTATCATTTGTCATTGTATATCCATTATATATAATTAAAAAAGGATGAGTCTACACCCATCCTTTTAATATTTACCATTTGGCACTTAAGAATTTAAATATTTATATTATCTATCTTATTTATTTAAAATTATTTATCTTTGTTCAATTGAATTATATTTTAAACCTTCTGGTCCTGTATAAGTAGCTGATGGTCTAATGATTTTACCATCTTCTCTTTGCTCAATTGCATGTGCTCCCCAACCAGTTACACGTGCTATAATAAATATTGGAGTAAACATATCAGTTGGAATAGCCATTTGATTATAAGAAACAGCAGAGAACCAATCAAGATTTGGAAACATTTTCTTTTCTTGCCACATAATTGTTTCAATTCTCTCAGCAACCTTATACATTAACATATCATCATTTTCTTCTGATAAATCATGTGCTACTTTTTTAATAACAACGTTTCTTGGATCGCTTGTTGTATAAACAGGATGCCCAAAACCAATAATGATTTCTTTTCTTGACATTCTATCTTTGATATCAACTTCTGCTTCATGGGCAGATGAATATCTCTCTTGAATTCTAAATGCAACTTCATTAGCTCCACCGTGTTTTGGACCTCTTAGTGCTCCAATTGCACCAGTAATACATGAAAACATATCAGAATTAGTACCAGATATTACTCTTGAAGTAAAAGTAGAAGCATTAAATTCATGTTCAGCATATAAAATTAAAGATATATGCATAGCTTTAACCCAAGATTCTTTTGGTTTTTCTCCATGTAATAAATGTAAAAAGTGTCCACCAACAGTATCATCATCAGTTACAACATCTATTCTTTTATTATTATATGCATAGTGATACCAATATAATAATATTGAAGCGAATGATCCCATTAATCTATTAATAATATCTTGCGCTTTATCTTTTGGATGAGACTCATCTTCTGCTTCAATTGCTCCAAGAAGAGAACAACCAGTTCTCATAACATCCATAGGATGAGAAGTTTTAGGCAACTGCTCTAAAGCTATTTTTACACCTTCTGGAATATCTCTAAAAGACCTTAGTTTCTTTTTATATGCTTTAAGTTCTTCAATATTAGGTAATTTTTCATGTACAATTAAAAATGCAATTTCTTCAAATTCTGCTTTATCTGCAAATTCTAAAATATCATATCCTCTATAATGTAAATCATTTCCTGTTTTACCAACTGTACATATAGCTGTATTTCCAGCAGAAGTTCCAGAAAGTGCAACAGATTTTTTTGCTTTGAATGCTGTGTTTGTACTACTCATAGTTTTTCCTTTTATTACTTTGTTTTATTGTTTTAAACTTATTAAATATAAAATTTATTTTGATTTAGCTTGAGAAAATAATGAATCCATTTTTTCTTCATATTCGTGGTAACCTAACATATCGTATAGTTCCATTCTTGTTTGCATAATTTCTAAAGTACCTTGTTGTGTACCTTTTTCTCTTAAGTCTAGGTAAACATCTAAAGCAGCTTTATTCATTGCTCTAAACGCAGATAATGGATATAAAACCATAGAGATACCAACAGATGCTAATTCTTCAGTTGTAAACATTGGAGTTGCTCCAAATTCAGTAATATTTGCTAATACTGGAACTTTAATTACATCTGTAAATTCTTTATACTCTTTTAACGTATGAATAGCTTCTGCAAAAATCATGTCAGCTCCTGCTTCAACATAAGCTAAAGCTCTGTTAATTGCAGATTCTTGGCCTTCTGATGCATGAGCATCTGTTCTTGCCATAATTACGAAATCAGGATCGGTTTTTCCAGAAACTGCAGCTCTAATTCTGTCACACATTTCTTCAGATGAAACTAGTTCTTTATTAGGTCTATGTCCACATCGCTTAGCTGCAACTTGATCTTCAATATGAAGTCCAGCCGCTCCTGCTTTTGTCATTTCTTGAACAGTTCTTACAATATTAAAAGCATGTCCCCAACCAGTATCTGCATCAACTAATAAAGGTAATGAAGTAATAGAAGTAATTCTTCTAATATCAATACATACATCTTCTAACATAGTCATTCCTAAATCAGGTAAACCATATGATGAGTTCGCAACACCAGCACCTGATAAGTATAAGGCTTTATAACCAACTTTTGTAGCTTGTAATGCTGAATATGCATTAACCGCACCTACAATTTGTAAGGGGCTTTCTTCTTTTAAAGCTTCTCTAAATCTTTTTCCTGCGCTCATGTTGATCCTTTAATTTATATCTACAATTAGTATACAAAATATAAAGAGGCAACGATTGTATGATTTTATTAATAGTAAAGCAATTTTTGTGCATATATTTAATTTATGTACAATATTTGTTTTTATGTTTAAAAGTAGTACAATAATAATAATTTATTTTTAATAGGGAGTTTTTTATGTCATTAAAATCAGGAATTGAGAAAATAATAGAAATCTATAAAAGATCTAATTTAAGTATATCAAAGTTTTCATCATTAATTAAAAAAGATAGGAGAACTGTTACCTCTTGGATTGATGGATTAACTAGTGTTGAACCAAATGAAGAAGTTAAAAAAACAATTTCCTCAATTTTTAGATATCCAGATTATATTTGGGAAGATGCTTGTAATGATGAAGAGTTCTTAAAATCAATTACTCAAATACCTCAAAAAGAAGTAAGAATAATTGATGAAGATTATTATGGAAGACTTGAATATATAATGGAGTTAGAACAAAATAGAAGATTTGTAATACAAGCTCAATTTCCTGGACCTATGTATAGAGATTATGCTGTTAAAAAAGTATATAAAACAAAAACTAGTAAAGATATAGAAGATTTAAAACAAAAAAGAATTAAACAAATGATGAAATATGATTATGATACAACTGAGTGGTATTCAATTAAATCTATTTTAACTTTTTGTTTTGCATCAATTGGTAACTTCTATAAAAAAGATGAAAAAATTAAAATATTAGAACTTATATATGAGTTATTTCATAATAACTATAATAAAAAACTATTTTTATTTGATTCATTTTCAAGAAAAATATATGGAGCTGAAACTTCATATATATCAATAAATGTAAAACAAAAGATTTTATTCTTTAAATCACCAATAGAATCTGTATTTATTGAAATTAGAAATAAAGCTTTAGTTGAGAGAATGCATAAGTATTATTCTTCACCTATAGAAGCACCTTCTCATGTAAACTTTCTTGAGTCAATAAAAATAATTAAGATTTTACAAGATGCACTTAGATATAACAATACTTTAGTACAAGCTTACGAAAGTATAAACAAAAACACAAATTATGGGGAACTGTTTTTTAACAATCTATCATATGATTTACAAAAAGAAGTTACAGCTCCAAAAGATGGGCAAAAAAGAAACTAAAAGATTTATTTACAAATAACTAAATGGAATTGAAATTTAATTTATGCATATTATATTTAATTATTAGTGCGAATTTACTTTGACTTTCCATTAAAGTTTAGATAATTTAAGATGAATATATAATTCAATTATTTTACTTTGTCACCATTTTTATAAAATCCTATTCAAGTTGAACATATTAATATGTATGGAGTAGGACTTTTTGATGCCACAATATACGGTAAGTTTAGAAAATCAGGTAGTATCCAATCTTTATATGCATTTAAAAGTGCTTCTTTTTATTGTAGACAGAACAATAAATTTTTTATGCCAAAGAAAACTTTGATTTCTTCAAATAAAAGAACAATAGGCGTAATTTTTAAATGTTTAAATAAAAATGATAATGAATATAAGTCTAATAAGATATATGAAAGTGACATCAAAAAATTTTCTATCAAAACAAATATAGATATTACGAAACATTAAATAGGAAGTCTATATTACTGTGAAACCTTAAAAGTATAGCTTTATTAGATGATATCTAGTAAATTAATTTTAAGGATTTACATTATGAAA